>JADKFU010000002.1:0-300000 GCA_016717285.1 Chitinophagaceae bacterium | reverse complement strand
ATATTTGAATACGCAAACCTATGGCGGGTATTCCGAAAGCATTGTGGTGGATGAAAATTTTGTGTTACGGATACCGGAAAATCTTGATCTCGCCGCCACAGCTCCATTGCTGTGTGCAGGCATCACTACTTATTCTCCACTGAAACATTGGAACATTGGCCCCGGCAAAATAGTAGGTGTTGTTGGTATTGGTGGCCTGGGTCACATGGGTGTTAAGCTTGCTAAAGCGATGGGTGCACATGTTATAGTATTCACTACTTCACCTTCAAAAGTTGAAGATGCAAAACGGCTGGGGGCTGATGAAGTAGTGCTTTCAAAAGATAAAGCACAAATGAAGCGATACACACGCAAGCTTCATTTTGTGCTCGATGCAGTTTCCGCTGAGCACAACATAGATATGTATCTCAAACTCTTAAGAGTAGATGGAACCCTGGCATTGGTGGGGGCGCCGGAAAATCCTCTTTCGGTAGCTGCATTCAGTCTTATCCCCTACCGCAGAAACTTCGCAGGATCAACTATTGGCGGCATTGCTGAAACGCAGGAGATGCTCGACTTCTGTGGCAAGCACAATATCGTATCAGACATAGAGATGATCAACATCCGGGAAATCAATACAGCATATGAACGTTTGCTGAAAGGCGATGTCAAATATCGTTTTGTGATTGATATGGCATCTTTAAAAAAAGCAAATGCTGGTTAAAGTATCTTACAATAAATAAGACGGCAATGAACAATTCAGAAAATGAAAATGCAATATTCCCAAAAGGTGAACACGCTCCAACAGCCTATTTTACCGGCACTACCTGGTTGAATATTTTAGTTCCGAAAGATGAAACAGGAAGTTACACCATCGGTAACGTGGTCTTTGAAGCAGGCAGCAGAAACAACTGGCATACGCATCCGGCAGGTCAAATTTTATTGATCATTGAGGGTAACGGATATTATCAGGAACGAGGGAAACCAGCAAGGTCACTTGTGAAAGGTGATGTTGTAGTTATTCCATCTAATGTTGAACACTGGCATGGAGCAACTAACAAAAGCAGCTTAACGCATCTTGCTATCACCAATAATTCAAAAGACGGTGGAGTTAAGTGGTTAGCTCCTGTAACCGACGAAGAATACAATAGTGTTCATGCTGATTCTTCGATGAAGTAATACTTGCTAAAACTCGTGTTGAAAATGAAGTTCCTCGTTAGTGCTTCATAACCTGATCGCAATTTTTTTCGTCACGGTTTCATTCTTTGTTTTTAAAGTGATTAAATATAAGCCGGAATGATGCGACTGATTGATGTCGTTATCAACCAGTCGCTGAGATCAATAGAGATGCACTACAAAACTTCGCGGTCACATAGGCATCGCTTGCAGGATGCTGACACGGTTTCCCTCAGAGTCCGTGAACACTACCCAATGACCGATGCCCGGAATCTCCATGGGTTCGCCTACAATCTTTCCGCCTGCATCTGTAATATTTTTCATCGCCGCATTGATGTCATCCACAGCTATAACTACCGAAGTACCTGACCCGGGCGCATCACTTTTTTTGAAGAAACCTCCGTTGATAGTGCCAGGAGTTTTTACCATCCTGTTTTCATCGGTTTCGGCCGTGCCTGCTGTAATATAATCTCCCATTTCAGGTCCAGTGGTTTGCATGTTCCAACCGAAGGCCTGTGAATAAAATTTCTGGAGACGCTCGCTGTCATCATAAGGCATTTCAAAGTGTACTACGGGATTTGATTTCATGATTTTGATTTTCGTTAGGTGAACTTTGACCAAAATTTCAATTTCCTTTTCAATTGGCAAAATAAATTTGTGTTAAGAGTGGTGATGAAAAATGAAACTGGTGGGCAATGCTTTCATCCGGCGAAGATTCTATGGATGATCACGAAGACTTGTTTGAGACAGGTGAGGATTCTTTTAACAATTTTCATCGGTGTTTCTACCGAACACTGATTCAGTTAATGCTGGTTGGTGAAAAACACCCACCACAGGTTGAGAAAGCAATAGAAAAAATTTGCAGCACAGCATCAATGGAGGAAGAACCCTGATTCGCTAATTCTTCCAAAATGATTTTACTATCCGGTTACTTCCCTGAAATAGGACCATCAGGTACATGCCGGAAGGAAAATGCGCCAGGTTTATGTTTTCATACTGCGTTGAAGTTTCAAAGGTATGGTCGTATACAACCTGGCCCATCAGGTTGATTATGGTTACAGTTGTTTGACTATTAATATCAACGGAAATATTCAAAGATTCCTTTTCCGGATCAGCGATCACCTGCATTGGTATAATATCATCTGCCGTGAAGTAATCAATAGTATTAGGGTTGCATTTCACAAGGGAGCACTCCTCAATTTTATTATCATTTTGTAATGTATCAAAGTACTGCTGCTTTAATTCGGTGAGCTTCGCACGCAAATAATTCAATGCATTCTGGTAGTCAGGTTTCATCACCAGGTTTGTGGTTTCTAACGGATCGGTATTCAGATCATACAATTCTTCGGTGAGGTGATCACACTGATTCTTCACATACTTAAAATCATTGGTAATAACACCACGAATCGAAGGCCGGAAACTATCTTCGATATCTTCGCAGGTTCCAACCGCTAGCTTAATATTCTCAAACAGGAAAGCATTACGTTGTACCTCTCCTGCTATTTGTTTTTGAAATGAAATGCCCTGCGTGGGGTATTGATCCGGGTCGATCTTGGCGGCTTCCAGAATGGTAGGCATGATATCAATATTCAGGGTAAAGAAATTATCAACGACCGTATTAGGCTGGTACCAAGCCGGATAACGGATGAACAAGGGTAAATGAATGGAAGGATCAAATGCCTTGCCTTTACCTATCAGCATATGTTCACCGTAGATGGCACCATTGTCAGAGGTAAAGATGATCATCGTGTTATTCAACAGGTTTCTTTCTTCCAGGATACTGAAGACATTTGTAACATTATCCTCCACCGCCAGGATTCCGGAAAAATAATTCTGAAGGTCTTTCTCAACCTGCATTTCGCTATCATAAATACTACTGGAGTCCGAATACAAATATGATGGATACCATGCACTGAATGGAAAGAAATTTTCTGGTACGGGCATATCAATTCCAGCAAAGATTCCTTCATATTGCGGCAAGGGCACTACCGGACGATGTGGAGATGGATGTCCTATTGTAACAAAGAAAGGAGTATCGACCTCGCTCAAGTACTTCTGAACGGTGTCGTAGATAATAGTTTCTACATGACCACTCTTAAACTGTTTGGTGTCATTGAAATAGAAGGTCGGATCCACATAGTCAATATGTCGTGAAGTAACAAACCAATAGTCCCATCCAAGCTGCTTCTTGGTATTAATGTGGTATTTACCAATCATCCCTGTATGATATCCCGCGCTGTCAAGTACCTGTGCCAGCGTCTTGATGCCCGGTTGAATAAATGTGCAATTATCCACGGCACCATTGCTATGTGGATATAAACCGGTCATCATTGCTGCTCTAGCCGGAATACAAAGCGGGTACACACAAAAATAGTTATCGAATCGTGCACCTTCATTGGCAATCTTATTAATAGATGGTGTATTCAGAAAATCCGGACCACCTGTAACATTGAATGCATCATAGCGCAGGTCATCAGCAATGATAAGGATGATATTCGGTCGTGTGGTGGGACCTTGAGCTGAAGTACAAAAGGTATAAAGCAAACACATGAAGCAAAACAAAACAGTTCCTGTTTTCATAAGCATGGCGTATCTTGAACCTAAGCAGGTCAAATGTCGCATCCAGGAAGATGTAAAACATCACAGAATTCTGGTATATAATGTTTACCGGAATTCAGGGAGCGAGAAAACTAACAATAGTTGTGAGTCGTGAGTAAATAGTCATTAGCGGATTTGCCGCTAGTTGTGTTCTCAAGCTGACCATAAATTAAAAAATAATGAGTTAGAAAGAAGATGCAGACTAAAAAAAACCAATGCTACAAGTTCAGGACAACAGTCTTCTTAAAGCTCTGCTTAAAGGATGCGAAAAATCATCACCTCCGGCAGGTTTCGAATTACTAATTTGACGGCATGAAAGCGATTATAAAACTTCTCATCGGCATCATCCTCGGCGTTGTAGTTGGATGGTTCATCGGCTTTCTTCGGCTGCCGTATATAGAAATGAATCATTCTTTTATTTTAGGTTTCATCGCTTGCGTGGTAGTCGTTTTACTGATACTCCTGCTGTTAATGGCCTGGAATAATAATTCAGCACTTCTTCGATTGATTAATAAAACTCCGTCCTATAATGCTTCAAAAACTGTAAGCCGTACGTATCGCATCATCCGGATTTTGATTGCCACCATTATTGTTGCAGGAGGGGTACTCAGCAGTTTTTTGATTTACAAGCAGAGCAATTATTTTAAAACGCAAATGCAAAACCAGGATAGAAAGATCCGGGAGCAGTCGGCGCTGATTGAATCCATACGAAAAGGCAACATGGTTTTTTTGATGAGTAACATCCTGAATAATGTGGAGGAAGAATTAAAAAATTCTCGAACACTGAGTGACGTTGTCATTGCAAGAATTGCAGCGCTCAGTTTTTCTTTCAAGCCCTATAAATATTTCCAGGGTGACAGCCTGTCAGCGAAAGAACTGAGCCCTGAAAGAGGTCAACTAATGATGGCCTTGCTGTTGATGAAAATGGATTCAGGTTCTTTTGCCCGCATTAAGCAGATGACATCCTTTGCCTCGGCAGATTTAAGAGGAGCAAGTTTGAAGCATGCTGACCTGAGTGGTGCAAATTTGAAGCATGCTGATTTGAAAGATGCAGATCTGGGTGAAGCAAATCTGAATAATGCAAATCTGTGGAGTGCAAATTTGTGGGGTGCAAATTTGGATAAGGCTAATCTAAGCGGAGCGGATTTGAAAAGATCGGACCTGCGGTGGGCGGCATTAAATGGAACCCATTTGAATTACGCAGATTTGAATGGCGCGCAATTGTCGAGTGCCCAACTGGTAAAAGCTGATGTGCTGAATGCCTTTGTTCAATATGCCGATTTGGAAGGCGCCATCTTAAGTGAAGCTAACTTAGCAGGAGTGAATTTCCTGGGGGCAGGCATGAGAAAAATAAATTTGAACAACGCTAATCTGACAAGGACTGATTTAAGAATGACCGATTTGAATGATGCTACTTTACTCGGAACGGAATTGAATAAAGCATTGGTCGATTCAAATTGGATGGACAAAATCGATGAGTGGCGATTAACCGGATCAAAAGAAATTCAGGACAATTATACTGTTGTAACCGATTCATTAGACCAGTGGAAACACAAGGTTTACCACCTGAGCAAAATTGAAAAATGAGGAATGCATTTTCAAAAATGAATATAAGCTATCTCAAAATTATGTATATCAATCCATCCCGAATGAGTCGTATCATTGTTCATTCCTTTGATAGTCACATCGACACTTTCTTCTGGTAGCTGAGTTCATTATTGAGCTATAAAATTTACAGTAACGATCAATATTTTACCGTGACGAGCGAAGAAAAAATGTCATGCTGAGCGCAAACTATTTTATATCGAGTTCTTTGAGAATGACACTTTTAACACATCTTCAAAATTAATTGATCAAACCAAATGTCATTAGCAATGCATCGTCCAATCAACGCATGTCCAATCAAAGCGTCATCCCGAATTTATTTCGGGATCTCCAATAAGTAGAAACGATGTCACTATGAATCTAAAAACTGCAACTCAAAAAAACAATCCAGGCCTTTGGATACGAAGTTCAAATTGGATGGGATGCCGAAATAAATTCGGCATGACAGCCCCGTAGCGAGAAACGCTCTATCAACCCTTCATCAAGAATCAACCATCGTCCAATGGTCGCCTCATCACAAGTACAAACTATTTTGCAAATCGATTTCTTTCAAACTCCCTCTTTTTTCACATCCAGAAAATCAAATGATTAAACTATGTGTCATTAGCAGCGGAGTCGAAGCATGATATTTTTTGGAACTGCTCAAAAAAATTGTCATCATTCGACTCCCCTCACGATGACAATTTTTTTCCTCTCATCACTACTGGTAATTTATCGATATAAATTTGGTTGCTCAAGGTTTTGAACACTTTTGCCGCGAAGCCACCATTTGTTGTAGAAAGAATTGTCGTATACCTTCGGCCGCAAGTCATGGTTGGGCGAAACAGGTTTCCTGATATGACAGAAAAAAGAATTGGTGAGTCGCCTCTAATAATTTTTGAACTACTTGCTATTTATCACCGCATTAATCTTCCTTGAAAATTTAATCACCTGCTCATCTTCAGGCCTGAAAGGTTTAAAGCCAATCTGAAACGCCCAGCTATAATAATCCTGCAGATCATTCAGATAGTCCGCCATTAATTCAGGTGTCCAGTATGTTTTCCTGTTGATTGAATATTTCTTCGCAAGCTGCTTACCAACTTCCTGTCCCCACTCATTATTGATGATGTCTACATAATTGTCAACCGGCCCTTCCGCCAAATCATTGATTTCTTTGGCTGAAAATTTTCCGAGTATCAATTCCGGATGATGGTATCGCTCATGTGTGTCACCGACAAAATCAGCCAGCTCTTCGGAAAAGCACGACGTGATAAATGCCTGCGCCGTCATGTGATTAAAGGTGTTGAGATAACCTTTTTCAGTGGAGTCTTTCGGATTTTTGAAAGCGATGTCCGTAGTATTAATATTCCGAACCATCGTTTGAGCGAGGTTAAAAAAAGCTACATCACCTTCTCCGAATAAATTAGGTCTCACACGTGCCAGCAGAAAAACGCTCTCGAGATCTTTTCTGTTACTCACAGCATAAGGTGAATGGAAAATAATACCAAGGCGATCGAAGAAATCGCCATCTTTTGCCTCAGCGATATCACCCTGACTTATCCCGGACTCCAATACACTGATCACCTCCATTCCATCACTACAGTGCTTTATATAGACCTTTGAATTTCCATGAATCGTACTGTCGGTGTCATCGTTATCATTTACATATTTAATTTGAATGACTGATTTCAATTCATCGAAAGAGCTAAACCTGGTACCGAGTAAAGCTCCTTTTACGGTGCTATAGATGGCGTCGGTAAGTGGAACTGAAGCATTAATATTTGTTGAAGTGTCACAGACACAACTGACTTCGTCGCCGGTGGTATGTTGTTTCATCCGGCTGCAGTTTGCACACCAAAGCGACAAAAGCAATATTAAAAGCCGATTCATATTCATTGTACGCATCTACAATCTCTGCACAGCTTGTTCATTATCAATTTTCACATCTTCTGTTTTATGCAAAATAAAATGCATGGGTTTATTATCTCCGTTTATGATCACTGACTCAATATTCAAATTACGAACATCATCAAATACCATTGCCGGCCGATAATCCGGTGCGGCAATGCTGAGCTTAATATTCTTCATCGTCAAACCATCCATGTGCCGCACGTAAAAACCCCAGGCAGGTAATTCGCCAAACATAGAAAACTCCGGATAGCCATCTATCTTCTCCGGCACAGCATCCAATCGTGAAAGGGGCATGTTGGCTAAACCATTGTTGCCTCTTCCCGGAAAACTGATTTCAATGTTCTCCAATTTTACATTTTCTACACGATGACCTGGAATTCCTGTAATGGATGAAGGTATTGTATTGTGAAAGAATGGCAAAGCGGGTCCGCGAATTTCATAAGCATCATCCGGACGACCGAATGCTATCTCCACCTTTATGTTCTTCAGCGTAACATTTTTCAAAGTCCCGGCGTTGGTTGTCGGGTTTCTGTCGCCGAGCCGGATAAAGATTGCATTCCCGGTATTCACTGCATCAATATTTTGTATCAATACATTTTCCAGTGTTCCTCCGTCAACACACTCAATGGCTATTGCAGACCTGAAGGTGTCATAGATCCTGATGTGTTCAATCGTTATATCTTTAAATCCGCCATGCGACCTTGTGCCGAATTTAATGGCGCTGGCACTTGAGCGCACTGTGCAGTTGGCGATATAAATACTGTCACAAGAATAATCCGCTGAGTGTGACTTCAGGCAAATGCCGTCATCGGAAGCATTCACATTACAATTCGTGATACGCACGTTGCGGCAATCCTGTATGTCAATGCCATCATTGTTCCAGTAGGCATCGCTGTTTACTGTAACGCTGTCAAGAATAATATTGGAGCATTGATCATAAGTCTGTACCCAACAGGCTGCATTCAGCAGCGTCACATTGCTGACTTTGATATTTTTACATCTTTCAAACTCGATGAGTTGAGGCCGCACCAAATACGATGGTCTACCTTCTTCGAAATTATAACTCGCACTGTCGAGCTTGCCGGCATAAAACAGACTGTCAATATTCAGTGCCAAACGGCGTCCCTGTCCATCGATTTGTCCTTTGCCTGTAATGGCGATATTGCTTTGACTGTCTGCCAATATCAGCGCTATCCACCGGTTTAGTTTACGATAATGATCAGGGTTGGTACTTCCAAGCAACACAGCTTTATTCAGTAAATGCAATTCAACACCTGATTTCAAAATGATGCTGCCGGTTAAAAAAATTCCTTCGGGGATTATTACCCGTCCACTTGCATTTTTTGATGCCGCATCAATGGCAGATTGAATTGCGGATGTGTTTAGTGTTTTTCCATCGGGCACTGCACCAAAATCGAGAATGTTGTAATCGTGAGCAGTAAGGACATATACGTTGAGGATAAGAAAAAAGAATAGAATTAAAATGCGCATCGATATTAGGTAGATGAATTATGGAATGATGATCAACCCTCCTGCTAATTTCTTTTTCAGTTCCCTCAAAATGTTTGGAACTAAAATCTTTATTGCAGGATAAGTATTTTGCTTTACATCAAGCAACATAACAACAATGGAATATTTTTTCAGGTTTTGTTGATGACGAAGGTTTTTATCAGAGGTAAGAAACACCCCAAATCCATTTTGTTCGAGTAGCTGCAGCAGTTCTCCATTCTTTTTTCCTTTCCAATTCATCTCACGGATGGAATATACTTCGTGCTGATGAAGGTCGGCTTTCAATTCTTCCGGAAGATTCTCATCGAGCAGTACTTTCATACCATTCTGAGATGTGTACTGAAGAAAGAACTGTTTCAGCAATGTCGAGCAATTGATGCACCTGCTCGCGTGTAACTGTGGGGAAACTTTTCAGGAAGTCTTCGATTGATAAACCGCTGTCGAGGTGATCGAATAATATTTGAATGGGAACGCGCGTGCTTTTGAATACAGGTGTTCCGCCAAGAATTTCAGGATCGCTGCTGATTACTTCTGTTTTCATAATTCAAAGATAATGAAAAAGGCACTTAAGAAATTCACTAAGCAGTTTCTTGCACCTGCAATCTGCCGAACGAAGTAAATCAGACACAATTACAACATAGGCTTTTCTTGTAAATAAATCTATCCGGTTTACGATGGGTGTAGTGGTTAAATAAATGTCAGTCGAATTCAGGAATTTCGTTAAACCTCTCATAAAAAAAATTGTCGCAGTTCGACTCCGCTCACTGTGACAATTTTTTTTTCACGCTCGTCCATTTAGAACATTGATCTTCACCATAAATTTAACAGCTCAAGGTTTCGAACATCTGTGATTACACATCTGCACCACTGTGAGATTAATTTTGTTGAGCAAACCCTGGAAAAAAATTCTGCCCGCGGTCGGTGTGACTCAGTCCACAACTAAAGGCCAGTCACGTATGAATTAGCAAAACTGCAGAATCAATGCCGGGCGTGAGGCTGCGATTCCCGGGCGGAGCCGTTCGGGAATCGCGATTTTTTTGGTTACTTTTTTTCTAAAAAAAAGTGACAAAAAAATGTTAGGAAGGTTTCGAACACTTATGATTCTAAATTCTCCATTCTAAATTAAAAATACATTTTCTGCTCCTCTCTCGGACGAACTACCGGGTCTTTCGGCACAAACGTGATATCAACCAATTCAATTTTACCATTCGGTGCGATTTTCAGTAGAAGCGATTGATATGGTTTGAACTCAAATTTATGATGAATGATTTTTCCATTTACGTTGATCGTGAGATCACGAAAGTCGGAATGCTCCATCAACGATTGACCTGAATAAACAGGATACTTCAGGTCTTTCGCAAATGGTTGTGCAAGGAACAAGTAGTACGTGCCATCTTTAGTAACCCTGCACCAATATTCGGGAATACTATCTCCCTGTATGAGCGGAGGATGCTGAACAACATTTTCAAATTTTTCGGAAACATTACTCAGGGAAGATAATTCTTCCAGCATCTTCGTATACTCCGGCGACTTCATGAAGCCCGGTTGTTTGGGTTGTCGCTTCATACAGACCGGCAATCCTTCTTTTGCAAATGCTAAAACTTTTTTCAGAGCACGGATATCCATGTAGTCAACATCAATGTAAAGAACAGAGAATGCTGCATCGCCAACTATCAATTTACCGTCTTGAAATTTTGCTTCTTCCAAAAAATGCCGGTTGATCCAAATTGGATGATAGCCTTCTGTTTCTTCCGGAGGATACACGTATCTCAATTCATATTCACCCCAAACCCAAACACGTTGCCGTTCCGGAGGATAGGCACCTTTCATCACACCGTCTTCATAAGGAATATACACAGCGACATCCGAGTATGCTTTTCCTTGTTGCATTAAGCCGGAGACTTTTTCGATATAGGAATTGAAGGCAGGTAATTCCGGTGTCAGGCTTCCGTTCGGTCCAAAATAAGTAGTGGCAAAAAAATCAATCGAATCAGAACCCTTAGGATTATACGGCATGCCATGATAAACATGATGATTGATTCCCTGGGCGAATAATGCATCGGCCACCATTTTAAGATCAGCAGTTTGTTCCTGTCGCAGATACGTTGCAGGAAATCCATACATGCAGGTGAAGGTTTCGCTGGATACTAATTTTTTTGAAGCGAGACAGGCTGCAGAACTCACGATCCTTCCATAGCGCGGGTTATTCAGCATCGCTTCCGTTTCAGGTATGTCGACGAGCGAATAGAGCGTCATCACATCGGCTGGTGCGCCGAGGCACTGCACTTTAGACCATGCGCCCAACTGTTTGCATTTTTCTACAAAGGGTTTGTAATAACCGCTTGTAACATAATCATCCAGATGCAACATGTAATCGTACCGAACATCAGGAAAAGAATCGAGACCGGATTTCATGTAAGGAATAATGTCGTAGCCAAATTTTTCACGAAATGTTTTTTCAAAACCCTGCGTCCAGATTTTATTGGTAGCATTCAGCTTGATCTCCCATGAATCGGTGAACAACGCGGACTTCGATCCTCTCAGTGCATTCTTCAGAGCAGGCACAAAGGGTTCGGCATAAAGCTTAAAGGCATTGCTGTCGAGATGATTAACTACCCATTGTGTATCAGGATACGTCCATGCATAAGTTAAAGCTTGTCTGAAAGCGGTATCACCATAGATCTGTGTACGGTGAGCTTGGTCTGTGTAAGTTGCAGCAATGATCCATGCACTGCCGAAAGTAAAATCGCAGGAGATCCCAATGGAATCAGCATACGATTTTGCATAAGCCACCATCTCCGACCATTCGGGACTGAGCCATTTCTGTGCAGACGTATCAATGGGATAATGGCGGTTGTATTTCTCCGCATACATTTTCTGATAGCGATACAACGGATACAGCCAGCAAATTTCCACGCCGCCAAAATTCATTTCTTTCACCCAGTCGAGCTGATGCCTGATATCCGGTTTTTTAATCTCGGTAGCGAACCACCACCATCTCACAAATGGCTTTGAACTGTTGTAATATGAAACAGGTTCAACAGCAGGTGTTGCATTTTGCTTGCAGCTATCCAGCGAGCCTATCATTATTGCAATAAGGAAAAAAATGCAGCAGTATAATTTCATTGAGCTCAAATTTAGAAAACGACTTCGGTCAAAACTTAAATTATTCCATAGTTCAACAAACAGCTAAGGCATAGTACAGGATTTAGTAACTTTATTACCACACTGAATATCTTGCTACATGATACATCATACAGCATCATTCCCACAGTTGATAAAGCAAAGTTTAATCTTCGCGGTCTTAATTGTGATTGGCTTTTCTTCAAAAGCGCAAAATGATTGGACATGGTTTCAGAACCAAAACTTTGACTGTTATGAGAACAATAATAGCATCCGTTCAATTTGTTTATTGAACGGAAAAATATGGGTAGCAAAGAACCATGAGGTTATGGCGATGGACACTGCTACAGGAGACTATGAAATCTTTGGTGAATCAGACTTCCCTTCATTTGATTATGGCGATTTCGTTTCTATAGCTTCCAATGATGTTGATTGCATTTATGTAAGTTACATGGGCTGTCAAAACCAAATGAAAGGACTATTGAAGTTTGATGGAGTTATATGGCAAAATTTTCCGTGTGACTTACTAAATGCAATCGGTTGGGCTGGTATGCCACTTCAGGTCGCTTCCACTGGCCACGTTTTCACTGCGGTTACAAATCAAGTTGCCGAGTTTGATGGGCAGAACTGGAGTATTCATACGAGTCCGATTGGCAACATTTACTGTGGCGGGATGGATGAGGCCGATTCCATTTGGATGGGAACTATTGGCAGTGGCAATCTGATTAGTTATTACGAAGAGTCATTTGAATTGGTACTTAATAGTTCACCTGCATTCTACACAATGGCAGTGAGCAAGCAAGGATCGGCATATATTCCATCTTGGCCCAACAGTGCCGGTGCAATAATCAAGTTTAACCACGGCTCACTAGATACGTTTGATTTTCCGTGGTCACAATTCTCGACTTATGTTTCTCCAATGACAACAGATACATCCGGTAATGTGATTATGGTGAATGGGAATGCTGTCTACTTCCTTCAAGGACAAGATTGGATACCTCACTATTTTCCCGTTAATTTCGGTGAACATACAGCAGTCTATTGTGATCCGTCGAATAACGTCTGGATCGGATATTCGAATGGAATGTTAGTGAGATTACACGAGGGACAATCCACAATTTTCAGCCTAAGCTACTCCTCCCTTCCTTCAGATACTGTACTCTCGATCTCATCGTACCAACCCGGAAGTGATTTTCAAACTGTTGCTGGAACAACTAAAGGACTTGCGATAATTGACAACGATAATCTTGCTGTGAAAGCAGTATTTGATCACAACAATTCTATTCTGCAATCCGATAGGATTACTTGCCTTTCAAAATCAAGCTACTTTTCCCCTATTTCATCTCAGTGGATCGGGACAAATACCGGATTATATTCCTGGGATTTCGATACAACCTGGCGCCGCTATTCGATCGATAATTCTCCATTGCCAAATGACACCATCAATTCAGTTGTGCTTGGCGACTATAACGGCGGTGTATGGATTGGCACCAACGCCGGACTTGCATATTTTGATGAAGATACTTCCTGGACGATGTACACAACTTCAAATTCACCACTGCCATCTAACAAAATTCAGTGTCTACAGTACTATGCACAAGTACTTTATGCCGGAACTGATAGTGGTGTAGTAATTTATGATGGAAGTACATGGCGGATTCTTAATACAACAAACTCTGGGATTTCCGCTAATGACATTATTGCGATAGCAAGAACATACAATGCTTTATTCATTGGCACCCGAGCAAATGGTTTATGTGATTCCAGTTTTGTAAGTTCAAACTGGACTTATCTGAACTCCGGTAACGGATTAGGATCAGATTCCATTCTAACGATTTACAGCAGTGCGTCTGGTGGATGGGCAGGGTCCAATGGTGTGTTCGTTGGCACTAAGGGTGCAGGAATGTACACTGTATACCCTGATGGTACTTATAATGACGTCATGGAGGTTCAAGGTATTGGCTTTGAAAATGCATACGATGCATCTGAAAACACAGGCTACTGGTCATTTCAGTGGTGGGTCGGAACTGAAAAAGGAATTCTCTACTCAGATATCTATGGTGGCATTTATGCAAGTATCAATCAATCTCATAATGCTGTTGTCTATTTTGATCCTACAATGCTGAACATCCGTGCTGACTGGTCACAATTTGTGTCCCCGGAGATACAAGTTTTCGATTTGCAAGGAAGATTTTTATTCAGCTATCATCCGGGAAGACTGATTGATCAGCAAGTGGTTCGCATTCCTACAGCAAGATTGTCTTCCCAGATCTATGTGATCAGAATTCTATCAGGTAATTCAAGCATCGCGTTGAAAGCAATCAAGCCCGAATGAGTGATGATTTCAAATCAAAACGATAGAAGATGAAATGTACAAAAAACTTCTGCTGACTTGTTCAGGAAAGCGGAAACTGCAGTAAACAATGGTGCGGTATTCGAAGTGCAGAATTTGAAAGTGGCGTGAATGGGTGTTCGAGAACCATGATTAACCTTCATTTTCTGGTGAAGAGTCTCAGCCAACTGCTGATTCAGACACAAGACTTACAATAACAAAAATGTCTGCAAAGTTATCAGTAGCAATGCAAGTGATGGCATGTGGAACAAAAGATTATTTGAATGCATCCCACATTGAACGAAGTTTCACCGATTGCTAATGCGCGAATTTTATTACGCCCTGTTTTACAAATTGAAATATTGATTCAAATCCGTTTATTTTCGCAGCAATAATTTTAACTCAATCTAATTTACAAATAATGACCACTGAAAATCCAAAGGTATTTTTTGAAGTAACTGCTGACGGTGAAAATGTTGGCAAAATCGTTTTTGAATTAAGAGCAGATATAGTTCCGAAGACTGCTGAGAATTTTCGCGCATTGTGCACAGGAGAAAAAGGTTTCGGCTATAAAGGATCCGGTTTTCACAGGATCATCACTTCTTTCATGTGCCAGGGAGGTGATTTCACCAATGGCAATGGTACAGGAGGCAAAAGTATTTACGGAAATAAATTCCCTGATGAAAACTTTATTCTCAAGCACACTGAAGCCGGTCTGCTTTCTATGGCCAATGCAGGACCGAACACGAATGGTTCACAGTTTTTTATAACTACCGTTCCCACGCCATGGCTGGATGGTAACCACACGGTATTCGGAAAAGTGATGGAAGGAATGGAGGTAGTTACCAAAATAGAATCGTTCGGAAGCAGGAGTGGCGCCACTTCCAAAAAGGTGGTGATTGCAGATTGTGGAGAAGTAACCGGAAAGTAAAAGATAAGGAGGATGTTGAATTACGTTTGTGCATTAGTCGGTGTTCAATACTTCTTCTAACTATGAGAAAACCGAAGCACCCTATGATAATTGATCTGTTATTGATAAATAGCTGACCCAAACGGTGGTGCGCTGCTCTTACAATACGAACTTCCTTCAGAATATCTGACATAGGAATCGTTTTGGCCTTGCTCTTCTGTGATAATCGGTTCGCTTCAGCCATCAATACTTTTTTACGAAGTGCTTTTGCTAATTGATCTTGCTCTTCTTAGAACCCCTCCCCCCCCCGGGGTGATTTCCTTCCCCGGCGCCCCCCGGATTTTACATTTAAGAACCAAAATTACAGAATGAGCAGGTCATGGGTTCCGGTCTGACATGCATAACACCATTTAAATTCCATGGCCAACAAAGAACATTTAGCCGCAATAAACAAAGGCGTTGAATACTGGAACAATTGGAGAAATGAAAATCCGGTTTCGATTGACCTTCGTGAAGCTGATCTGAGCAAAGTCAATCTGAATGGTGCCAATCTTAAAAGTGCTGATCTGAGTGACGCGAAATTATTCAGAACCAAACTTTGTAAATCAAATCTCACGGAAGCAAAACTTAAAGGTGCCAGTTTGTGGAATGCTGATCTCACTGATGCGATACTAAAGAAAGCGAACCTGATCGAGGCAGATATGAATGGAACCAAACTTATTGGCGCTGATTTCACAGGTGCAAAATTATACAGGGCTAAACTTTACAGGGCAAATCTTGATCACGCGATCTTAATACAAGCTGATTTTAGCGGTTCAAACTTAAAGGAAGCGAACCTAACTGATTGTAATCTTGAATCGGCAAAACTCGACGGAGCGAAGCTTACAGAATGCAATCTCACGAGAGCAAATCTTTATAAGGCTTCTCTTTTTCACGCCACCTGTGTGAGCACAAAATTTACCGGTGCCAATATGGAGCATGCAAACATTTATGGCATTTCCGTATGGGACATTGAAACGGCAGGACTCGTGCAAAAGAACCTCGTGATAACACGCGCAGGTGAACCGCAGATAACAGTCGACAACATTGAGGTCGCACAATTCATTTACCTCATATTGAACAATAAAAAAATCAGGGATGTAATCGGAACCATCGCAAAAAAGGGGGTGCTGATACTTGGAAGATTTTCTGCCGAAAGAAAAAAAATACTGGATGCCATCAGGGAAAAGCTTCGTGAACATGATTATGTGCCCATCATGTTTGATTTTGAAAAAGTGACAGAAAGAGATCTTACGGAAACGATTAAGATTCTTGCCGGCATGTCAAGATTTGTAATCGTTGATATTACGAATCCAAAGAGTGCGCCGCTTGAATTGCAGGCCACTGTTCCTGATTATAAAATCCCTTTCGTGCCCATCATACAAAAAGGAGAAAAACCGTTCGCGTTGTTTTATGATTTACAACCAAAGTACAATTGGGTATTGGATATTATTGAATATGATTCTGAAACTGATTTACTGGAAGGCTTTCAGAAAGGAATACTCGACAGAGCATTGTCCGTTGAAAAAAGATTGCTGGAAGAACGACTTACTCCAAAACCCGACTCCCTCAACTTCGGAGATTACAAGGAATAACAACAACACTGAATACTTCAAAACATCGCTATAAAATCTTTCGTGCAACTCTCCTGCACGGTAATTCTGAAATCATGGATGATATAACAAGTATTGTTCCTGCTGTGGGATAGAACCCTATTCTTTTTATATACATCCGGCGGCCTGTTTTGGTGACTTCCTCGTTAACTGCAACGATTTAATGTTAAATATTATCTTGCCACTTCAACATTCACCTGATGAAGAAAGATCTTTTCCTGCCGCTCGTGCTTTTTTTCAGTCTATTCATTTTTTCATCGGGCACTTCTTTTTGTAATAATCAATTGCCTGATTCCATTCAATCAAAATTCAATGCAGCGATTCATGATACATCTCGTATCAGGATATTGATTGAATACAGTCAGCAGGTTCAGGACAGCACTGCGCTGAACTATGTAAACATGGCGATGGCGTTAATTGATAAAAATATTTCAGGAACCTTGAAAAAGGACTTCACCAAACTAAAAGGTGATGCACTCTCTGATATCGGACTCATCCACCGGAATATCACGGGAGATCTTCCTACAGCCATTCAAAAATTTACTGAGGCGCTTTCAGCTTATGAAATTGCAGGAGATAAATCAGCCATGACTGTTCCGCTGAGTAATTTGCAGGATATCTACCTCATGAGTGGCGATATTGTAAACGGTAAAAAAATACTGGATAAAAGCTTTGCCATTCAAAAAGAAAGTGGCGATACCCATGGATACATCGGCACACTTCAAAATTACAGCAACTATTACGCGATAAAGGGGAATGCTGATTCAGCTCTGGAAGTGCTTACCGTTGCAAAAAAACTGGCAACGCAATCAGGCAACAAATTAGATGAAGCGTATGTGCTGCTGGCCATCGGCACCACATGGTACAATAAGGGAGACATGTCGCAGGCATTGCCTTATTTATATGAGAGTGTCGCCGCATTTGAAAAATCAAAGCATCCGGAAGAAAAATACCAGGCGCAGCTTGGTGTTGGTCTCGTTTATGCGAAGTTAGGCGCCTATCCGAAGGCCATTGGTTTCTATCAACCGGCGCTGAAGATTGCCATGGAGACAGACGACTTGCCCAATATCTGCCTGGTTAACCTTAACATAGGCATTGCATACAGGGCAAGCCATCAACCGGATTCGGCAATCGGTTACCTGCAACAGAGTTTAACTGCTGCCCGCCAAATCGGTTTTACCATATATGCCATCTATTCTCTCGTTAACCTGGGGGAATGCAAGCTCGAAATGAAGGACACTTTAACAGCCATGAAATATTTCAGGGAGAGTGTCGCAGAAAATAAAGAAGCCTTGTCATCGGAAGGATTTGCAGAGAGCTATTACCAGATCGGTAATATTTTTTTTCTTCAACACAAGATTGATAGTGCAATCTATTATGCGAAGCTCAGCATGTCCAATGCAAGCGAGTCGCAGTTTGCAGAAACTTTAAAACCATCTGTGCAATTGTTAAGCGGAATTTATGAATACAAAGGAGATTACAGGAATGCACTCGACTATTATAAACGATACATCGGCTACCGCGATACCATTGACAATAAGAAAGCATTTCAGGCAGCAGTAGAAAAAGAGTTTGAATATGAATCGGAGAAAAAAGAATTGCTGGCAAAGGCAGAACGGGAAAAAGCTGCCATTGAACTGACTGCACAAAAAAACCGCCTTTTGATTTCTTCCGTTGCATTTGCTACGATTCTTGCGCTGGTTGGCATCTTATTCTACGTAAACCGGAAGCGAAAAGAATCTGTCTTCCGGGAAAATCTTGCTGAGAGTGAAATGAAAGCATTGCGTGCGCAAATGAATCCGCACTTTACTTTCAATTCATTGAATGCGATTCAGCAAATGGTGCTGAGCAATGAAAACGACAATGCTTTTCATTACCTCGATACTTATAGTAAGCTTACACGCAAGATGCTGGAGAATTCAGAGAAAAAATTTATTTCTGTTTATGATGAAATTAAATTTCTTGAACTCTACCTCAGTGTTGAATCGTTGCGCTTCCAACATTCTTTTCAGTATGAAATAAAAGTGGATGATTCAATTTCTCCGCATGCTTCCAAAGTTCCGGCTATGGTTATACAGCCGTATGTGGAAAATGCTATCAAACATGGTTTGCTTCCGAAAAGCAACAACCAACATTTGCTGATTCATTTTAAAAGAAATGCGGCAGATGATGAATTGCTTGAAATTGTGATTGAGGACAATGGTGTCGGAAGAAAAATTTCAGGAACCAAAAACATGGATGATCATCAAAGCATGGGTATGTCTATCACTGAAAACCGCTTGCGGCTGCTGGAAGGGAAAAAAGGAAATAAAGTGCTGGTAGAAGATTTGGTTGCTGCCGATGATTCATCAAAAGGAACAAGAGTGCGGATAATTATCAGTCAGGAATAATTCAAAGTGCTTTTCTTGTAAAATCAATTTTTACACTTCAACTTCTTTTTACATAACGTATGCTCACTGCTATCATAGTTGATGATGAACTCAAGGGGCGTCAGTTTCTTCGGCAATTGCTGGAGAAATTTATTCCACAGGTGAAAGTTGCAGGTGAAGCCGCCAATGCAACAGAAGCAAAAGAACTGATTCATGCTATACATCCTGAACTGGTTTTTCTTGACATAGAAATGCCGGGCAAAACAGGCATTGAGTTGCTGAAAGAAATTGCAGACATCAAATTTGAAGTGATTTTTGTGACTGCATTCAACACTTACGCGGTGGAAGCATTCAAACTGGGTGCCGTTGATTATTTGCTGAAGCCGGTTAGTCCGCCGGAATTAACAAGAGCTGTTGAACGCGCTGAAAAATATATCGGCTTGCGTGTGCAGCAGAAGCAAAAGTTTGATACCCTTGCCGAACAATACGGAAAACCATTTTCAAAGATTACGGTGCCCAACCTGAGCGGCTTTGAATTTGTTGACTTTTCTGAAATCATCTTTATGCAGAGTGAAGGTAACTACACACACATCCGGCTGGCCGGCGGAAAAAAAATAATGGCCACACGACTGCTCGGTGAATTTGAAGAAATGCTGATGCCTTACAATTTTTTCCGGGTACACAAATCGTTCATCATTAACCTGGTGCACATGAAGAAATATACAAAAGGCGATGGCGGCGTGGTAATGATGAGCGATGGCTCTGAAATTGACGTGGCCCGCAGAAGTAAAGATGCTTTTCTGAAAAGAATTCAATTGTAACCTTTGCTTTTAGAAAGTAAAAAGCTAATCACAGGAAACGGTTTCTGTCTTCCTGCTTACACCGTTTACCCATTGACCTGTTCCGTTCGTAGTACTATTACTGCCACTCATACAATCGTCTCTTCTCAGTTACATTACATAAATATCTTTGATGTATGGACGAAAATTATTTGCTTCGTGTCCTCATTCTGGACGATGAAGTTCCTTCCTTACAACTCATTCAGATACTTTTACAACAACAGCCTTGCATTAAGATTATAGCGGCAGTTCAGCGGGTGAGTGAAGCCATTGCAATCATGAATTCGCAAACTATCGATCTGCTGGTGCTCGATATCGAACTGAAAGGAGAATCAGGATTCGATCTTATAGACAAAACGAAAGAAATCTCTTTTGAATTCGTATGCCTGGCCGCCACAAAAGACCATGCCTTCAAAGCATTCGAATATGGAAGCGCAGGTTATTTGCTGAAACCTGTGAATGAAAAGGAACTGAGGAATTGTTTTTCCCGCCTTCGAAAATCCAAACCATACATACAACCGGTTCCACCGCTCATAAGCGGGAGCCGACCGTAAATCAATTGCTGAAAACAGATGTACACATTCAAAATATATTTAACACTGATTAAATAATCGATTACATTTCCCCCACTTCATTAAACGCACATTCAACCATCCTAAATTTTTATCCCATGAAAAAGATGCTACCCTTTCTGCTGAGTTTTCTCTTCTGCTTATTACAGTACATGAACACCGCAAATGCACAATGCAGTTTGACGAACACGATCAGCGGAACAGCCTGTACAGGTCATACGCTAACAGCAAATGTGTCGGCCACACCTTGTGCAATTGCCTGGCAACAAAACGGCAATACCGTTCATACGGAATATCCGGAGAACTGGAACGGAATAGGAACTACTGTTGCCGGTGGTAACGGTTTTGGTAGCGGCGCCAATCAGTTTGGCAATCAAACGCAATACTCAACAGCATCAGCCGGTGGTATCGCCGTTGATGCAGATGGAAATATTTACATCTGCGATAACCCGAACAACAGGGTTCAAAAATGGGCACCCGGAGCCCCTTCAGGCACCACCGTAGCCGGCGGAAACGGTGCGGGCAGCGGTGCAGATCAGCTTAATAATCCATCAGATGTTTTTGTAGATGCAACGGGCAACATATATGTATGCGATTTTTACAATGCGCGTATTCAAAAATGGGCCCCGGGAGCCACGTCAGGGATTACCGTGGCCGGTGGCAATAACTTTGGATCTGCCGCCAACCAGTTTACCAATGCATTCCAGATTTTTGTGGACGCTTCGGGAAATGTTTATGTGTCAGACAATGGTAATTACAGAATACAAAAATGGGCGCCGGGTGCCACCTCAGGTACAACGGTAGCAGGCGGAAATGGGTCAGGCAGTGCAGACAATCAGCTAGGGTACGCTAACTTTATTTTTGTGGATGGATCCGGCAATCTTTATATAGCAGATTATTTTAACAACCGTGTTCAAAAATGGGCACCGGGAGCTACTTCTGGAATTACAATAGCCAACTTGACCGGACCCAGGGCTATTTATGTCGATGCAGGTGGCAGTATGCTGGTAAGTAGCGCAGGTTTTAATGGTAACGATAGAATATCGCTTTGGCATCCAGGACAATCATCAGGTAAAACATTGATGGGTAAAATAGATTATAGCAGTGACCCCAATCCTTTCCAGACTGTTTCAGACATGACACTTGATTACAATGGAAATATTATTCTGATTGATGCTTTCAATTTTCGGGTCCAGAAATTTAATGTTGGCAATGTCACCAACACATTTATTCCTTCAGCATCAGGAAACTACCAGGCTGTTGCTTACTCATTTGGTACAGGTTGCGATGTTACCAGTAACACAATTGCTGTGGAACCCGCTCCGGTGGTTACATCATCGGCCAATGGGGCATTATGCGGTGGCAGTAGTGTCACACTCACTGCAACAGGTGGCTCCACATTCACCTGGCAACCAGGCAACCTTTCCGGGGCCGAACAAACTTTTGTTCCACTTAATACAAGTACTTATTCAGTTACCGGAAATGTGAATGCCTGCGTAACTGAAGCCACCATTAATGTGTTGCCAACTCCTGAAATCTCTGTCACAGGTGAGGCCTGTACAGGCCACTTGCTAACGGCTTCGCTGAATTCAATTCCCGCTTTATTAGAATGGAAATTGAACGGAAGCGTTGTTAAGTCATCGACTCCATCCTGGAATCCAACAGCGGTAACAGTGGCAGGTGGTAATGGCAGCGGTTCAGGATCTAATCAGTTTGCCAACACTTACGCAGGCATTCTGGTAGATGCAGCAGGGAATATTTATGTTTCAGATGCTGGCAATCACCGTGTACAAAAATGGGCCCCGGGCGCAACATTCGGCCTTACCGTAGCAGGCGGCAACGGGCAAGGATCGGCTGACAATCAGCTTTACAATCCTGGTGGCATTTTTCTGGACGCCTCCGGTAATCTTTATATCGCCGACCAAAGCAACAACCGGATTCAGAAGTGGGCGCCGGGAGCCGGCAGCGGAACTACCGTTGCAGGCGGCAATGGATTTGGTGGCGCACTCAATCAATTAGAATATCCAAGCTACGTTTCTGTAGATGAATCAGGCAATGTATATGTTCTGGATGGCTGGGATAATGCCCGTGTCATGAAATGGGCACCCGGAGCCACCGAAGGCGTAGTGGTTGCAGGGGGCAATGGTAAAGGAAATGCCGAGAATCAAATCAACCTCGGTACTGGAATGGTGAGGGATAATACAGGTAATATTTATGTAACCGATTGGTATGCCAACAGGATTCAAAAATGGACACCGGGAGCAACCACAGGTATTACCATTGTATCCGGACTTAGCAGCCCTAATGGCTTATTATTGGACGGTGCCGGAAACTTCTATGTGGTGAACAGCCCTTATGTTTCGCCGGCCTATCAATCACACATCGTACGTTATCGAACAGGAGATTATACATGGCAGGATATTATTCCGGCTACTTACGGAACGGCCCCCAATCAACTGGCAGGAGCAACGAACGGTTATTTTGACGCTGCAGGAAATATGTATATACTGGATGGAGTAAACCGACGTATACAGCGATTTTCTACTGCTGCGATTTCGCAAACTTATGCTTCAACATCTCCCGGCAATTATTCAGTGGTTGCAACCTCATTTTCCGGTTGTCAGACCACTTCCAATACTATCAATGCAATATTGTCTCCTGTCACCAACTCACAGGCAGTGTCTATATGTGCAGGAAGCAGCGGTCAACTTTCTGTTACCGGCAGCAGCAGTTATACCTGGAATCCTGGTAACCTCAGCGGATCCTCCATCAGTGTGAATCCCTCCTCCACCGTAACCTACACTGTTACAGACAATGCAACTTCCTGTACTACGCAGCTCATGGCATTTGTTGCCGAATCATCTGCACCGGCCATTTCCGGAACTAGTTGCATTGATGGAACTAATCTTACGGGCACTGTAGCTAAAACACCTGTTACGCTTGAATGGAAATTGAATGGTTCAACCGTTGCTTCATCTACCGCTACCTATTCAAACAATAATATGACCGTGGTAGCCGGCGGAAATGGTATCGGAGCGAATCTGAATCAAACGAAGTATCCACGCGGAATGGCGCTCGATGTTGCAGGAAATGTGTATGTAGCGGAAGAACAAAATCATCGTGTAACCAAATGGGCACCCGGCGCGACGGAAGGAGTGATTGTTGCTGGTGGAAACGGATCCGGCCCTAATGCAAATCAATTTAGCTCACCGGAAGGAATTTTCGTTGACAAGTTTAATAATATATACGTAGCAGACCAAAACAATCAGCGTATTCAGAAATGGGCGCCAGGAGCCACAGAAGGGGTAACGGTAGCCGGAGGTCATGGACAAGGAAATGCATTGAATCAACTCAGTTCTCCATTGAGTGTTTATGTGGACGATGCAGGAAATATATACGTACCTGATCAGAGTAACCATCGGGTAGTAAAGTGGACGCCTGGTGCTTTAGAGGGCATTGTGGTGGCAGGGGGCAACGGGCAGGGTTCCTCAGCAAATCAATTATACTTTCCATTACAGGTTACCCTTGATCTGCAAGGCAATTTATACATTGCAGACTATAGCAATCACCGCATTCAGAAATGGGAGCCGGGTGCAACATCAGGCACCACTGTAGCGGGTGGAAATGGGGCCGGTTTCAATAGTGACCAGGTTGGACAACCGCAGGGTGTAGCAGTGGATGGTGCAGGTAATATATATGCTCTTAGTGGTTATAATAGTTACATTACTAAATGGGCGCCCGGTGCTACATCAGGTGTTTACCTGGCAGGTTATTGCTGCAATCCTCCCGGTGGTGTGTGGGGTGCATATTCACTTCAGGCAGACGTAAGTGGCAATCTGTATGTAGCAGATTATGTGAACTGCAGGGTGGTGCGCTACAATGCTTCCTTAAATATTCCTGCACTCACTCCTACTGTTGCGGGGGATTATACTTTAGCAGCAACCCAATTCAATGGTTGTGTGTCTTCTTCACCCATACATACGGTGTATGGCGTAGCTGCAATTACTTTTACAGGCAATCAATATTTCTGCACAGGAAATTCTACCACACTGGATGCAGGAACACATAGCACTTACCAATGGTCTACAGGCGCCAACACACAAACTGAAACCTTCAGCTCTGAAGGAAATTATGCAGTTACAGTAACTGACAACGGGTGTTCCTCTACTAAAAATTTTTCTATAGCAGCGCAGACACCAGTGGTCAATACGACTGCAAATCCTGCTGCCAGTTGTATTGGTAGTCCGGTACAGTTGATTTCCTCCCTTATTTCAGGTGGAATTCAAAAGGTTACCAAAATCTATGATATAGACGTCAGTCACCTGATTGGGATGTTTTCCACATGCGATAATGCTAACCGTTATGGATATTACTATAATTCAGTCGGTTTTAATTATAATGATATTGGAGGTGGGACAATTGCAAGCATCAAAATAGAATTTAATGTGGGACTCGATCAAAATGTAGCAGGTACGCATACTATTAGCGGGGCTGCCACCGGAAGTTTTTTAGTGCCAAATGTCTTCGCAGGTTGCGATGTAGCGAACCCTGCCAACTTTGTAACTATAAATGCAACTCCTGCCGGTTACAATGTTGGAGGCAACAATAATATTTACTTTTCCAATCCTTATATTTTTGGATTGGTGCCAACTGCTGCACTCAACAACTACTACGCAAGGGTTACCGTTACATACAATCAACCTGTCGTATCCTACGCATGGTCGCCAAATAATGATACGATCCCAAATCCTGTTGTTCATCCGCTTTCAGCAACTACTTACACCCTTACTGCTTCCAGCCTTGGATGCAGCAGTACCTCAACTGTAAATGTGAGTGTTGCAACTGCACCGGGAGATACTGCCCTGTTCGGTGATCATGTATGGAATGTTTATGCCTTTAATGCAGGAGATTTCTCTGATACGGGCCATTCCTGGAATGAAGCTTATTCCGGTTACTACGTTGACAATAGTCTCAATTTCAATACGGAGTCAAAATGGAGTTCAGTTTCCTCTCCTTCCAACGCTGCCGGTTATGTCGGTTGTGCCGTAAACAACGACAATCACTCCTGGTCTGCCAAGCGAAAAGGATTCCCCTGTGGCACTTATTTAATTGATGTGCCTTCTCATGATGATGAAGCCCAGCTCTTTATTAATGGTGTCAAAGTGTGGGAACACATTGGCGCGAACGATTATCACGCCAATGTATGGACAGGATTTCTGGACGACAATTCCAATGTTGAATTCAGAGTAACCGAAGGTGCCGGCAATTCATTCGGTTCTATCACCATTACACCTCAGGCACTCATTACTGTAAACGGGCCTGTTAAATTTTGTCCGGGATATTCTGTTCAACTGACTGCAAGCAGTGCAGGCAGTTACCTGTGGAGCACTGGTGAAACCACTCAAACTATTTCTGTAAATGCTACAGGCAATTATTCTGTGGACATGACGACCAATGGCTGCACAAATACCGCTTCACAAACCATTACCGTTGCACCTTTGGATACTGCAATAATTTATTCGAATAAAAGTCCGGATTTTAGTTTTTGTCCATCGATGAAAACCATTGATCTTCGAACGCTATCTAAGCCCGGCATCACCAGAACATGGAGCAACGGAAGTCATTCAATAGCAATTTTCCCAAGTGTTCCCGGAAATTATTCGCTCACCATTTCAGATGTACTTGGTTGCACAGCTACTTCACATGTTACAGTTACCTCTGCTGTTGCAGGAGTTGATTCCAGCTTCGGTGATAATGCCTGGAAAGTGAATGCCTATTCGCAGGGCTATTACACTGAGTACTATGGGTATTATACCTATGGACGTGCCTGGTTTCCACAAGACTATTCAGGCTACTATCTCGACAGCACGCTCAATTTCAATTCAGAAGATAAATGGAATAGTGATTCCAATCCCTCCACCGCTCCCGGATACCAGGGTTGCAGCATTGATGATGATTATGTTTCCTGGAGTGCAAAAAGGCAGGGATTCGCATGTGGTGTTTACACGATTGATATTCTAAGTCATGATGATGATGCGCAGTTGTATATTGATGGGGTGATTGTTTGGGATCACATTAATGGTTGCTGTGATCAGCACTTTGGTGTTTGGACAGGTGCTTTAAACGCCAGCTCAAAAGTAGAATTCAGGGTAGATGAAATGTCAGGAGATGACGTAGGTGCACTTCAATTTACACTGCAAAGTGGCAATGTTGACTTTATTAGCGTAACCGGAAATCCAATTGTCTGCACCGGACAGTCTTATACGCTTACCTCAGCACTCCTGGGAACTTATGAATGGTCTGATGGGCAAACAACCAATCCTGCCTTTGCTATAGCATCTGGTAGTTATAACGTAACAGTTACGGATGCAGCAGGCTGCGCATTAACAGCTAATCCGGTTTCAGTAACCATTATTGCCGCACTGGCTCCTGTGGCACACATCAACGCTTCTTCGAATGTTGTTTGCGACTGGAATCCTGTAACACTCAGCTCCGACAGCACCATTGGAAATTTGTGGAGTACCAATGAAACCGCACAAAGTATTTCTGTAAGTGGCGTTAACCTTTATACACTGACGGTGACCAACAGTGCGGGTTGCTTTGCCGAGAGTTCGATTCAAATCAACAGTGGATTTACACCTCCAACACCTGTCGCGACGGTGAGTGATACCATTTGCGCTGGCAGTAGTGCTACTCTTTCTGCCGGAGGATTAGCTCCCGGCGGACAAGTTGCTTCCTTCAATGGTATCAATCAGTATGTAATCGTGTCACAGGATATTCCTGAATATGATTTCACTATAGAAATGTGGGTGAAGACCACTACTGCCAACACCGGCATCTTCAGTGTGACCGACGGATATCTTGGCTCTAACGGACATGACCGGCACATTTTTCTAAGCAACGGGCAATTGAGTGTTCGCATATATCCCAGTTACTCGTGGAATTCAGGAATTCAAATTAACGACGGTCAATGGCACCACATCGCGCTGACAGTGCAAACGGGCATTGGTCAGAAAATTTATGTGGATGGCATTCAGTCAAACTTCTCCAACAATGATGATCATTCTGATTTTGACTGGCAAACTGAATTCAACATCGGATTTTCATCAGATATTTCTTCAAATTTTTTCAATGGACAAATCGATAATGTGCGTATCTGGAGTGAAGCAAGATCGCAGAGTGAACTCAGGAACAATATGCTTTCTGAAACACCTTCGTCTTCAACTAATCTTGTTTACCAGGCTTTACTGAATGGCAACCTGGACGCCACTGCAGGAAGTAATGGTTCAGCACCCAATGGCATCACTTATACAGGAGCTGATTTTTACACTTATGCCTGGACGGGAACAGGTGCGCCTGCGGCTGCCAATAGCGTTACACAAACTACAGCACCTCTTTTTGCAAGCGGTGCTTACAGTGTAACCGCTTCCGCCGGTTTATGTGGCAACTCAGCAAGTGCTTCGTCTAATGTGGTCGTGTTGCCTTCTACGGAATATTATCCGGATACGGATGGCGACGGATTTGGCGATGCCGGTTCACCGTTGGTTTTACTCTGCGCTATTCCAGTAAGTGGATACTCCCTTAACAACGATGATTGCAATGATGCACTCTCATCAGTGCATCCGGGAGCTATTGACATCTGCAACAGCATCGACGATAATTGCAATGGCATAACAGATGAAAATTCAGTGAGCGCCATTGTCACAGCAGGTGGGCCTACCACTTTCTGCTCATGGTCATCTGTTAATCTTTCTGCGAGTACTTCGGGAGCAGGCTCCTTAAGCTACCAATGGCTGAATGAAAGCAGTGTTATTCCAGGTGCAACAACTACTGCCTACAATACCAATGTAACAGGTAATTATGCAATGGTAATTAGCAATGGTATTTGCACCGATACTTCCAGCAGCATGTCCGTAAATGTATTGGCGAAGCCGGATGCTGCCATCACTCCTTCCGGCATCGTGAGTGCCTGCAAAGAAGTGGCCGTAACATTCAATGCCAATACGGGAGCGGGGTATACTTACCAATGGTATAAAGGAACAGTGATGATACCTGGCGCCACCACTGCAACCCACATTTCCATGGGAAGCAAGCAGGGTTATTACAACGTGTTGGTTACAGCACCAAACGGTTGTTACAATCATTCTGATTCTACCCAGCTCATCCGCCTGAATGTTCCGCCTTCTGTCATCAACATTCTCAATCCGGCAGACAATCCTGATTTGTGTATCAATGGAAAAGTAAAAATGCGGGGAACAGGTGGTACCGGCTTCACGTATCTGTGGCTCAAAAACAATGTGTCAACGGGAGTTACCACACGCGACTATACTGTTACTGAAGAAGGAAATTACAAGGTGCAGATTACCAACCCTTATAATTGCAGCAAAACTTCCACTGCCGTTTCTGTATTCAGTTCCTGCCGCGATAACAATAGTATTGCTACAGCTGTTACTCCGGTAATGAGTGTTTATCCTAATCCAACGGATGGCCATTTTGCAGTCAGTCTATCACTCTTCAACTCATTTAATGGTGATGCAACAGTTGAAGTCCTCAACATGCTGGGACAGATTGTGCAGAGTGAAACAGTTCCGGTAACGGATGGTGAGTTGTTTAAAGAAATGTTTATGGGAAATGAAATACCCGCTGCCACTTACATGTTGCGTATTGTTGCCGATGGACAGGTGTTTAAAGAGCAGGTAGTGGTGCAGTATTAATTGAGTTTTGCTTATAAGAAAAAGCCTCTTCGGAGGCTTTTTCTTTTTAGGACAACAACCTGCAGAAAAATTTACTTTTAAAAAACAATTTGCCTGCTGTACACTTCATCTTCCGTAAACTTGTAACCCCGAAACTGTCATGCATTCTCTACCTTATTTTATTGCCCATTCTAAAAAAATATTCGCACGGAACTTAAAAAAATCATTTCTGAGAATTATTTAACAAATGCAGTGTAGATTATCAAACTCGTGTGCTTTTCTCAAAGCTGGACTACAGACTGATGAAGGTGAGGTTCTACTGCGCTTACTTTTATCAGCGCGTTAATTTTACTATATTTGATGATATCGGACTAAAATCTTAATTGTGGCGTTCGGACAAATTCCGCATTATGTAACTTCAATAAAAATCGTCGTTTTGAAAAGCATCATTCTACTTTCGTTGTCCATTCTTTTAATGAGTGCTGTTAATGCACAAATAAGTTTGCAGTATTCATTGCCTTCTATCAATAATGCTTCATTCAGCATCATTAAGTTTGGTTTGGCAGGCGATCAATATGTGCTGATTGATTATTCAACAAACCAGATCACCGTTTACAATTTGAATCAGGTACTTGAAAAAACAATTGATATCCCTGCTTCCGTGATTGTAACAAATTACCAGGTCTATTACATTTCTGATAACTTGTTCGATCTTGATTCCAGCTTAGAATACCTCGTGAACAAGCCCATTATTCCAGGCGTTTACTCTAATACCTATATCGTAAAAGAGGATGGTACAATTCTTTTGGAGGCTGACAGTGCGATCATCTCTAATTTTACTAATCCCAATCTGATTTCTGATTTTGCGAATGTTTATCCGACGCCTGATGGTACAAAATTGATTCTGTATAAAAAGAATTCCGGATACCAGGTATATTCACTTCCAGGCACCTTGCCTTGTCATGAATGTAACAATGGAGTTTTTACTGGAAATTTTTCTCCTGAAAATCCTGATCGCAACGGCACTAATCTTTCCAATCCCTTTCCGAATCCCACGGACAATCTCACGCGCATTGATTATAACTTGCCGAAGGGAATAAATCAAGGAGAACTGATTTTCTTCAATACGAACGGAGTTGAAGTAAAAAGATTTAATGTATCGAATGTATTCAGCTTCATTTATGTGTCTGCCAACGATTTGCCACAAGGCACTTATTTTTTCACACTGAAAACAACACAGGGAATAACTGAGGGAAAGAAACTTGTGGTGGTAAAGTAGGAAGATACGAAAGCTGGCCTTCACGTGCATTCGTGATAAATTTCTCGTTATCGAACTCCAAAATCTTTATTTTGCGATGATACGGGCATAAGAATGGATCTAAAATGAATGCAAAGGCGTGCCACGGTTTGGAACCGTGGCACGCCTCTCCGTTTTCGCCAGAAAGCTTTATCATCTCTGCATACGCACTCGAGGTAAGTTAAGCCCTTAGTCAACTCCAAAAGCTTTATTTTGCGTCGCCTCTAAGCACATAAAATCGAACTATAAAACTGTTGACTCATCTTTAAGTACAACTTCTTTCACTATGACACTAATAGCCATCTTTTTACCATGCATTTCATTCTTTTTAAGAGGTAAAATATTAACTGCCATCATTTGTTTGCTTTTACAAATAACTTTAATCGGATGGGTTCCTGCAGCAATATGGGCTGTTATATCGCTTCAGAATTCCAGAGCTGACAGACGTAATGAGAAATTAATAAAAGCGATGAAGAATAGATAAACTTAATTAGGAACAAATGGAGCACTTGTATCCTACTCACTAACATATACTGTAAGACCTTTTGCTGCATCTACCCGGAAGTAATCTTATTTTCGTCGCATAGAATATGAGAAAAACACACGAGAATATAAGAACACTGGTGCTGGCAGTGGGAGACTTTTTTTACCCTCCATTTAAAAGCATATTCTCCCTGCAAACATTCAGGTATGCGGCCTGCGGTGGCTTTACCACGCTGATGGGAATTGTGCTCTATTACATCGGATTCCATTTTGTTTTCAAAAAAGAAGTAGTCCATTTATACGGCAGGCTTGCACTGGAACCACATATTGCGGCCGATTATTTATTTGCTTTATGGATTACATTTCCAATTGGTTTTTATTTAAACCGGTTCATTGTTTTTCAGGAATCGAATCTTAAGAGCAGCGTACAGTTGTTCAGGTATTTTGTAGTTACCGTTGCTGCAGTTTGCATCAACTATTTTTTCCTCAAATTATTTATTGAAGGTTTTGGATTATATCCGACAATAGCTAAAATATTTACTACCGCTTTTGTTATTTTATTCAGTTACGTAAGTCAGCGTAATTTTACTTTTAAGAAATGATGAGTATCTAGTAGAAGCAAGTTACTGATCGAATGTCAGGTTTCTATATAACGCAAAAAAAATGGGGAAGCGATTAAACTTCCCCATTTCGTTAACAGGATTCAGCATGGCAGCTGATGATCACTTCACTGCAAAAAAATTATTCTTTGCTGAAAGCCCTTTGCGCTTCCATTTCCATATCAAGATATTTTTCTGTTCCTGTGTTCACTTTTACGAATGCAATATGACCTCCTTTAAATTCACCCGGTGAATCATACAGCTTACTCACGGGATCGCCGCTATCATAACCTACACATAATCCATCGCCCACCAGGGTGAATTTTCCTACCTGCGCGGTCATCGGGCCTGTGGCAACTTCCTTGTCATTTATATAAAGCTTAGCGGTGCCAATGGACTCACCATGTTCCCCGGCTTTTTCTTTTGTGAACTCCATACCAAAAGTGTATTTACCGGGCTTAAGCACAGCCGACACAAATTGTTGTTGTGTAATGCCCAAAAAATTATACACATAATACAACTTATGATCTTTGATGAATAAGCTATGTCCGCCAAAGCGGGAACCGTGCGCAAAAATTACTCCCGAAGCATTGGCATCCGTAATCTCTACGTTGGAAACGATCTTGTAAGATTTGCCTCTTATATTAACTGCTACCGCTTCAGGTACTGCACTGGTGTGCGGATAATAAGTATAGTTGTCAGTTTTGGGTTCTTCCTCCGGACGTTCCAATGTTAAAATCTGAGTTGCGGTGCGATCATCCAACGGATAAGCAAAATTTTTCTTCGCTTCTTCATCATATAATTTTTTTAATGCTTCCAACTTTTCAGGATTCTCTTTAGCAAGATCTTTTGACTCTGAGCGGTCAACGTCTGTATGATATAATTCCCATTTATCCTGATCAAAATGTCCTTTGTCAGTAAGTGGCGCATGCACGGCAACCGCTTTCCAGCCATCCTGCCAGATCGCTCTTGTTCCGAGCATAGTATAATACTGCACATGTTTCTGAGTTGGGTCATCGGGTTTTGCGTCGAAAGTATATTTCATCGAAACACCTGACAACGGATATTGCTCTACACCACGGTAAACCTTCGGCATTTCCAATCCGCAGATTTCTAAAATGGTGGGAACGATATCAACTGCATGATGATATTGGTTCCGCACTTCGCCATGAGCTTTAATACCTTTTGGCCATGAAATTACCAATGGATCCGCTGTGCCGCCTGAGTAATTTGAATAACGTTTAAACATTTTAAACGGCGTGGAAAAAGCAGCCGCCCAGCCTGTCGGGTAGTGCTCGTAAGTATTCGGTCCGCCCAATTCATCAATCAGCTTCATGTTCTCCGATAATTCATCGGGATAGCCATTAAAGAATTTATTTTCATTTACAGAACCGCTCGGACTTCCTTCACCCGATGCGCCGTTATCGGCAGCATACATAATGATCGTATTATCATATTGGCCTGAAGCTTTCAGGTGATCTATGATCCTTCCGATTTCTACATCTGTATATTCAGAGAACGCTGCATAGACTTCGCATAAACGCGAGAATAATTTCTTTTCATCCGCACTAAGTTTATCCCATGGACGTACATAATCTCCCGGTGCAGCCTGCTCTTCCGGCATCGGATTAAATTCGGTCAGTTCAGTTCCCTTTGGCAAGATGCCTCTTTCAATCATGCGCGGCAACACCCATTTCCTGTATGCATCATACCCATCATCAAATTTGCCTTTGTACTTTGCTATATAATCTTCAGGTGCCTGGTGCGGTGCATGGTTTGCTCCCGGGCAATACCACATGAACCACGGCTTGGAAGGATTAGCTGATTTCTGATCGCTGATCATTTTGATTGCCTGATCGGCAAGATCCTTTGATAAGTGATAACCTTTTTCAGGTCCGTAAGGCTGTTCAATGGCATGATTATCTTCCGTCAGGTCAGGATAAAACTGATTGGTTTCTCCACCGATAAAGCCGTAAAAACGATCATAACCCTGTTGCAATGGCCATTGACTCTTGTTAGCACCTGCAGAGAGATCGGTCTCCGGAACATTGTGGTCCTTTCCAATCCAGAAAGTGCTCCAACCATTTTCATTTAATATCTGCGCCATGGTTGCAGCCTGTGCAGGCAACTGACAACTGTAACCCGGAAATCCATTGGCGCCTTCAGTAATAGCTCCCATACCATTAAGATTGTGATTACGTCCGGTATTGATGCAGGAACGTGTTGGAGAACAAAGCGCAACTGTATGCCATTGTGTATAAGTTAAACCGTCCGCAGCCAGCTTATCCATGGTGGGCATGCTTATTCTTCCACCGTAAGGTGACCATGCGCCAAGGCCTGTATCATCATAAAGAATGATGAGAATATTAGGCGAACCTTCAGGCGCCTTTTTTCGAATGTAAGGTGCCCAGTCAGGTTTTGAATCGCGGACATCGAGCTTGATGTCGCCATTAAATGTTGATGCCGATGTTTTTGCAGGCGCTGTATTTTGCTGCTGGTTGCAACTAACGCCAAGCAAAGTGATTATAACAAGCGACAACAGGCATTGAATTTTCAGTTTTGTCATGGTTAATTTTTTAATGGTTAAGTTGAATGGGTTGTTTGGATTAGATGGAGGTATAATTGAGTTGGGTTTCTATTTTAAATTGATTCATGATGTTCAGGTATCCTGAATAGCTGAAATGATCTGTCTACTGATCCCATACCGAATTGCAGATCTGTTTTTTGATTTCAGAAGAAAGAAAGACATAGGCAAATGCTAAAGCAGAAGTTGAAGATATCCTTTATAACAGGTAACCTGCCTGCAAATAGCGCTGAAAGTGTCCATCAGACAACTTACAGGACATTTTGCCGGCAATTTCCGGTAGCAACATCAAAATTGTATCTTACCGCCTTCAAATCTTGTTCAAAATTTGTCTTCGTCGGCAATTCCAATTGAGGTTGTTTTTTGTTGGATCGGTTCATTTTGTGGTGGTCTGACCGGAATGGTATTGCTGTTTGCGAAAGGAAATAAAATTATTGCCAACAGGTATCTCGGTTTCTTTTTCCTGATTTTTTCCTTTGCGATATTTGTGGGCAGTTTTGCATTCAATGATTTGTTTCTCCGGTTTCCACAACTGTTCAGGTTAGACAGTCCATTTACATATGCTTTAATGCCCATGCTCTATCTGTTTGTCAGGAACAGTATTGATCCGGGTTTCCGGTTGAGGAAATGGAACTGGTTATTGTTTCTTCCGGCATTGCTGAACCTCGTGGAGTTTCTGCCATTGTATTTTTCTTCCCGAGAAGCTAAGCTGGCCATGATTCAAGTTTATGCCGCGAAAGGCAGTTACCTGTTGCCCTTTCATTTTCCGGCAAAAACAATATGGACGGGATTACTGATCGGCATTAATCTTTCACTCATTTATAAACATTTTAAAAGCGATAATGCCTCTTTTCAAAAGTTCCCGGTTTTTTATCGCTGGATGGCATGGTTCCATTTGTACTTCATTCTGCTTGTGTTGTTCCAGTTTAGTCTGATGCTCGGCCTTCATTTTGAAAACTGGAACCCTTACTTCATCTCCTATTTTTCACAGTCTTCTTTTGTGTTGATCAACAGTATTGCATTGTTTTTCTATCCCGACATTCTGTATGGCATGCTGCCTGTTCAAAAGAGGAGCAAGCCGGTGGTTTCAAAAATCCTGGCACCTCAGGATGATTTATTTGATCGCCAGGTTCAGATGTGGCAGGAAAAGAAAATTTTTCTGAACCCTAAACTCACTCTTGTCGAATTAGCTAAAGAATCAGACATGAATGCCAGGCAACTTTCACAGGTGATCAGAAGTCAGTCAGGATATGAAATACGTGACTTCATCAATCAACAAAGAGTGATTTATATTAAAGAAGTGTTTGCGGGACAACCAGAGAAAATACAGTCCATTACAATTGCAGCACTCGCGGAAGAAGCGGGCTTCAATTCACGCGCGGCTTTCTATAATGCTTTTAAAAAGTTCACCGGCACCACGCCGAAGGATTATCTGAAGCAGATGGATCCGAAGTTGACGATTGATGAGGAATTGAGAATTAGGAATTTAAAAATGGATAGACTTTAGTCACGGATGCATACCCAATTGTTGCAGTGATGGTTGGATTTCTGCCTTGAAAGTAAAATGAGATTAAAATAAAAAAGACGCCTCGTTCATGAGGCGTCTTTATATAACCGATTCGCTTTCTATTCGGTAGTGGTGGCAGTTAATGGTTCTTCTTTCTTAGCTGCATTCTTCGCAATAAAATCTTTGATCCATCCTGTGGTTACGGATTTCGGCCGTTCGATGCCTTGTCCGAGTGCACGGTCCCAAACAAGAGAGGCCAGCACACCTAATGCACGTGAAACGCCGAAGAGCACCGTATAAAAATCATATTCCACCAGTCCATAATGAACAAGCAATGAACCGGAATGTGCATCCACATTCGGCCATGGATTTTTGATCTTCCCTGTTTCTCCTAATATTTTTGGAGCTACTTCATATACATTCCATACAATGTTCACGAGTTCGTCATCAGGGCAATATTTTTTTGCAAATTCCATTTGCGCAAGAAAGCGCGGATCTGTTTTACGGAGTACTGCATGACCATATCCGGGAACCACTTTTCCTTCCGATAAAGTCTGACGAATGTATTTTTCAATTTCTTCTTTCGTAAGTCCACCCTTTCCAAGTTTTCGCTTCATTTCCAAAATCCATCGGATCACTTCCTGGTTAGCAAGTCCGTGTAATGGACCGGCCAATCCGTTCATGCCCGAAGCAAAAGCTAAGTAAGCATCACTCAAAGTAGATCCGACTAAATGTGTTGCGTGTGCAGAAACATTGCCGCCTTCATGATCCGCATGAATGGTGAGGAACAAACGCATGTAACTGTAAAAATCGGGTTGATCGAAACCTAGCATGTGCGCGAAGTTGGCAGCCCAGTCGAGGTCTGGATTCGGCTCAATGTGTTTTCCTTTTTTGTAGGAACGTCGGTAGATATAAGCAGCCACGCGGGGAAGCCGTGCAATGAGTGTCATCACATCTTCATACATGGGATCCCAATAATCCTTTTTGCTGATGCCTTCCCGGTAGGCTCTGCTGAAATTTGATTCTGTTTGCATGGCCATAATGCCGATGCTGAACTGCGTCATCGGATGCATATCGCGGGGCAGACGATCTATTGCTTTAAAAACATGCAAGGGCACAATGGCACGGCGCGCCCAAACATTGGCCACGTGTTGAACATCTTTATAAGTTGGAATTTCATCAAGCAGCAAGAGGTAAAAGAGTCCTTCGGGAAGCGGCTCGTTGCAATTATCGAGGTGCGGAAGTTTTTCCCGGAGTTCAGGAATGGTGTAGCCTCTAAATCGGATGCCTTCATTGGCATCGAGCAGTGATGTTTCTGTCACCAGCGCAATAATGCTCTTCATGCCGCCGTAGGCCTGACCAACATTGTAGGATCCCAGCGCAATCTCGCTGCTGGATTTAATTAACTCTTTTATTTCGGCAGCCAGTGGCGTGGCTTTGGCGGCGAATTTATCTTTGATGTAACCCATCTTCCCGGTGAAATTTTAATGCGCTCAAAATTATAGAAAATTCGGGTGGCAATGCAGTGAGTGGTTTAATTTTTCATGAATAGTTAGAACAATTGAAATATTAATTGGTTGCGACACGGCAGAATTAATTATTTTCAAATTAATCACTTAATACAATCGAAGCGACAGCATGGTACCGGAGAAAGGCGCCCATTTGATTGGCCAAGGGTGACAACTCTTTAACCCTTACTCTTCATAGATAGACACTTTCATTACACCTCTTGTATTGATATATCCCCTGAACATTCCCTCGGTATTGAATGGCATTTCAATATGACCGTTTTTATCCATGGCAATACAACCCCCTCTGCCGCCCGCTTTGGTGAGTTTATCTTTAATTACAAAATTGGCAGCGTCATGAAGATTGATAATGCGGTATTGCATGAGGGCGGAAATGTCATAGGCCACCACGTGGCGGATAAAATCCTCCCCTCTTCCGGTGCAGGAAACGGCGCAGGTTTTATTATTTGCATACGTTCCACTGCCGATCATAGGTGAATCACCGATGCGGTTATATTCTTTGTTCACAATACCACCTGTTGATGTGCCGGCTGCAAGGTTGCCAAAATAATCGATGGCCACACAACCAACTGTTCCAAATTTCTCTGTCGATTTTTCATTTCCATCAGCAGGATGCATCATACCGGTGGTATCACTATGGTCGAGTGGTGTGGTATCGCCTTTCACTGCGCGTTGCAATTGATCCATGCGATACTGCGTAAAGAAATAACTGGTATCAACTATCTCGATTCCCTGCTCCTTTGCAAAATTTTCAGCCCCTTTTCCTGATAAGAAAATGAATTTACAACTGTCCATAATGCTGCGCGCTGCGGTAATCGGATTCTTAATGGTTTTTACTCCCGCCAGGGCACCGGCCTTCAAAGTGTTTCCGTTCATGATGGCCGCATCCATTTCTATGGTTCCATCATGTGTGATCACAGAACCCTTTCCGGCATTGAACAGCACTGAGTTTTCCATTACGTTGATAGCCGCCACCACTGCATCAACGCTGGAACCACCTTGTTGTAACACAGCATAGCCCGCATTAAGCGCAAGCGCAAGCGTATCTCTGTAAGCCTTTTCCTGTATTGCTGACAGGTTCAACTTTTTGATGTTGCTCGCACCACCATGGATGGCGATGGCGATCGGATGCTTGGGAATACTATTGGTTGATTGAGCCATGAGACAGGAAGGCAACAGCGTGAATAAAAGTAGTATCGTGAAAGTATAACCAGCCAGGTAACGTATCATTATGTTTAATCTATTAAGTAATTCACTGATGATTTATTAAGTGTTAAAGTATTCTAAAGTTTTTCAAAGAATAAGGATGTATTTTCATTAGTATAAATAAGCATATTAAAAAAAGGAAAGCCATTGCACTCACTTATTAATTGAAACCTTTTTCAGAATCGATAGTACCAGGAAGTGCCTGCCGCATAAATGGTATTGTTTGTTTTTTTGTTGAAACCCTGTGAAATTGCGTAATACCATTCGCTCCGAAGGTGGTCGTTGAAGTTATAAAAAAATCCCGCGCTACCGCGAAACCTGTTTAATCCGTTTCTCTCGGTATTATTAAGCGGATAAAAAATTTCACCTGATACATAAGGCGTGATATAGTAGTTTATTCTGTACCGGAAGGTAAACTTATCGCGATTGTAGGCTGATGATGGTTTGTAATTTTCTGCAGTAAGCTGATTATAAAATTGATTTGAAAAACGAACTCTTGCTGAAAAAGAAAAGTTGCCGACTCCTTTTGAATAAGTAATATCCGCCAGCAGCATCTGGCGGCTTTCAAAACTGTTGTTGATATTTTTATGCGTTATGAACCTGTAATCCGCGCCTAATGTAAAATTACGGTTGAGTTTATAATTGATGCCGATATCGATAAAGGAAGTACTCAGCTCAGCAAGATTCTGGTTAAATATTTCCTGGTTGAAAATGGCAACAGAGAAAGAACGTGATATTTTTTTCTCCATGTTCAATCCGATAATTCCCTGAAAATCCTTTTGCGGTGTGTAAGCAGCCTGTGCCAGCGCAGGCCTATGACAGCACAACAAAAAAATGCAGGAATAGAAAAAATGCAAGGTCATGAGAGGCAGTGCCTGAACGCCGGTGCAGTTGAAACGTACTTTAATATTTTGGCACAGCTTTATCATCAGTATTGATAAGAATATTCTTTTGAATAGATCAACTCCCCTTTCTCATTATACACTTTCCGGCTGAGCAGCATTCCTTTATTGTCGTAACTATACAACACCTGGCGAATCAGTTTTCCATCCTTATCAAAAGTGCTTTCGTCTGTAAGATCGTTTAACGTGTTGTAGGCAAGCACATTTTTTTCTATGATGATGCCAACGGAATCCATTGTTGATTTTTCAGCAACATGATTCCATTTGTCGTACGAGGTAAAAATGGTTTTCAATACTTTTCCATTTGTATCAATTGTCCGGAAGGTAATTTCCTGGTCCTGTCTGTTGTATTCAAACTGCTCGTGCGATTTTATAGTCCCGTTCACATCGTACTCAATACTCTCGACCACATTGCCTCGCTGATCGTAACGTGTAAAAGATTTTCTGCCAACAGTGTCTTTCTTTCGCGCATCAAAAGTATTCACAGTAACGGAGTTGATGCCCCGCGATTTGATTTCATTTTTAGTCTGGGAAAAAGTGTTTAAGGAATTGAAAAAGAGCAGAAATATTGCAGCAGCAACTGAAGGGAAAACAAATGACGTTTTACTATGACGTACAATACTGTTAATAACCAGTGCACCACTTATAAAAAACTTTTTTGCAAGAAGAACATTCATGACTGAAATTTGATTTCACTTACTGAAAAACCTGGAAAGCGCCAACGTCAATGTGGTCTTTTCGTCCGCCGATGTTTACTTCCTTTACCACGGTAACATTACCACTTGGAACAGTAAGCGTAGAATCAAGCGAATAAACATAAAGAGTATAGTTACCCTTGTACAGGTATTTGAATTCAAACTGTCCTTCGTAGTTTGTTTTGATCCGCTGTCCATAGCTGATGTCGTCTCCATAAATCAGATACACATAAGTATCTGCTCCGGGATATTCGCTGATAAACTCAGTAAAGGTGGAGTTGTAATGTTTAACATTCACCGCACCTGAAATGGAAGCATCGCCACCTTTACCTTCCTGTTTTTTACAAGATGCAAGGAACAATGCCGCAAACAAAATCAGCAGTCCTAAATGTTTTAGATCATTCCTGAATGTCATGGTACAAGTTGTTGAATTTTTGGATGAAGTTCGCTCAGGTTAAGTATCTGATCTACTATCATATCGCCGGGAAGCTGGCTCGATGCAATAATCACTGTTCGTTTTGATTTTAATTTCAGCAATTCAAGAATCACTTTTTCTCTCGCATACTTATCCAGATCATCAAAACCGTCATCAATCAGTATTACTTTTTTCCTGGTAAGAAAGGCGCGCGCAAACATCAGCAACCTTCTTTGACCATTCGAAAGATTTTTCGCAAGATCATGCAAATGAAAATCAAGTGCATCGGTGCTGCTACCAGTATTGAATCCTAACCGTGTAAGCAGTTGTTCCGCCTTTTCACGCTTTTCTGCAGTTTGGCTATAGGAGATGGCTTTAAAGACAGTGCCGCCAATCAACGGTGCCGCATTGGAAATGATGGTGACATTTTTCCGGATGGCATTGGGTGCCAATGCTGCGTAGTTCCATTCATCCAGAAAAATATTTCCGTTGTCGGGAACATACAAGCCTTGTATCAGTTTCAACAAACTGGTTTTTCCGGAACCTTGTTTGCCACAAACCCAGGTAATGGTGCCAGGCTTAATAAGGAGAGAAAGATGTTCAAATGCCGGATGTTCTGCGCTTTTATATTGAAAGGAAACATCTTCAAAGGTGATTCTTCCTTTGGCCGTTTCGATCGTTTCCGGTTCCGCCCTGGCCTCTGCGGGCTGGTTGATGATGCGCAACAACTTGATCATAGAAACCTGTCCGAGTTGCCAGACAACATTTACGCTCAGCATTCTGCGAATGGAAGCTTGTATATATAACAGCAACAATATAAAATTGAGTACATCACCATGATGAATGGTGTAAGGTGGCTGTTCACGTGTAACAGCAACAAAGTAAAGGACGATGGCCAGCGTTCCAAAAAATAATGCAGGAAGAATGGCTTGCACGAATGCATAAATCTTATAGTAATGAATCCCGAGTTCATACATTTTACGCGACTGCCGGTTAAATAGTGCTGCTTCAGGCACTTCGCGGTTAAAACTTTTGATGGTGAAAAATCCCTGGAGTCTTGTAGCTACGAAACCGAGCAAGGTGGATCGCTGATTTCTTCTTTTGATGGTTGCACTTCTTACAAATTTGTTGAGGAATATAATGATGAAAGTAGCCACTGTCAAACCTCCAATCACAATACTTGTTAAAGGTGCATTGATCAAAAATAAAACAGTGAAAGCTGTCGCCAGGAAAATAACATCGCCTGAAAACTGAATGATGCCTTTGCTGATGAACCGTTGAATGAAGGTAAGATCGCCGCTATAACGGAGCAGGTATTTCCCGGCAGGCTTCACTTCATGCACAGTCATTGAATGAGACAACTGCGTACGAAACAATAATTCCCGCAGGTCGCGGGAAAATCGCTCACCTACCATTCCGGTAAAATATTTTTCGCAATAAGTAATGATGGATTTGAAACCTATGAGGATAATAAAAAAAGTAAAGAAGCCCGACATGGTTTCCAGGGAGAGATGAAGGGTATCAAACAATTTTCCTTTGGTAGAACTTTCATGGAAAGCAAGTTCATAGAATTTACCGATGCTGAGCGGAAGCAATACATTTAACAAACTGCTTCCGATGCTTGCCACGAATGTTGCGAGCACAAGCATTTTATTCAGAGAAAAAAACTTAGCAATTAAATTGCGGGTGCTCATCATGCAGCTACCAGTCTGGCAGAAACAAGCAAGTTATTGAATTTACCGGTCATGATCTGATCAATGGTTAATACAGGAACCGCGCAATTAGCTTTCACTTCCTCAATCAGCAACGGGCTCATCGTGAAGCGACCGCTGATAAGTGCAGGTGTAATTCCCAGTTGCTGAAGAATGTCGTAGCCCTGAAAAGCACTTAGACTATCACCGCAGGAAAATACGACTGAATAAATAGTAGCCATGAATGCCCTGGTTTTTAAAAGGAAGTTTGTTTCACGTTGCATTAATCCGTCAGCAATTTCCATCACAATATAATCTGGATTTTCCGCCGCAATGCTGTCAAGCAATGTCTGATACAGATCGAGCAGGTCTTCTTTTTCACACATGAAAGTGGAAGGAAAACCAATGTCAGAAAAATCGGTAGAGATATCTGCTCCGCAGTCGAATACAAAATCTTTATCCTTGGTAAAGCAAGTGCCGGTAAACTTTATGAACGCCACTTTTTTTCCTGTCAGTTTTAGGCCACGTGCAACAAAAGCTGCCGTGGTGGTTTTACCGCTGTCCATAGTGGAACCAACAGACAAAATTATTTTAGCGTGGTTGGGTACTTTACCGGAAAACGGAACACGTTGTTTGCTGTACCATTTGGTATTGATCACCTTGCCTGTTTCATCGCAGCAATAACCGATCAACCTGATTTTAGTAGGTTCAACATCTTTTAAGCTGGCATTTTTTGACTTCACCACACCGATTGCTCCGCCGGCACCAAGAATGTCATACAATTCCATGGAATGCGATGGCACATATCCTTCAAACTGCGAAGTGGCATAACGGTCGGCAAAAGCAGCCATGATAAAATCATTTTCAAAGATAGCCGTGATGCGCTTATCTTCTCCCTGAATGGATTCATGACGGCCAAGTGTGATCACTTCGAAAATGCCAACATCTCCTGCAATGGGTACATGCAATTCATTGATTGCTGTATTCAATACATATTGCTGAATGTCCTTTGTAACGATGGTTTTTTTGATTTTCATGGTATAGCAGGTTGTTTTCTGAAAGTTGAAATTTCGAGTGATTAGTGAATGAGTTTACCGGATTGAAGGACTTGCTGTTTACTCAATACTGACCAGGTATATAAACCTGTTGATAATGTGCCTGGCAGTTGAACGGTAAAAGCATTTTCAAAAGACGTTGAATAAATCATCCTTCCGGTTACGTCGAACAATTTAAACTCAAGTTTTTGATTTGTAAAGCTTGCGACCTGAATGTTGATTTGGTTACTGAACGGATTAGGATACACGCTGACAAATTGATCTGCAGCTTGCGTTAAATCAATTCCTGTAACGGAACCATATTTAATTAAAATCATGTCGCGCTGTTGTCCGTTCTGCCAACTGCTTCCGGCTACAAAAAGATCGTTGCCTGAAAGCATCAAGGTATTCGGTTCGTCGAGTGTGTCTGATGCGTTGTTGTAAAAAATTTGCCATTCTTCATTTCCATCTCCGTTGTAACGGATGATGGTGATATCAAAATTCGCGTCGGTAACAGTGCCATTGTTGGTATGACCAGCTACATATACATTGCCGAATTGATCAGTGAGCAGCGCATCAGCAATATCATCAAGATTGGAAGTACCGTTTTCGATATTTTTCCAGATTTCATTTCCGTCAGCATCGTACTTAATGGTAACCATATCAAAATTAATTGCGGCTGAATTGTCGCCATCGCTGTAACCGGCAGATAAAATATTTCCTGAAGGATCAAGTGAAATCGATTCCCCAAAATCGCCTCCATTTCCGGCACCGTTAAAACGCTTCAGCCAAAGCTGATCGCCGGTTGGAGAATATTTCATGGTAATAAAATCCGCTGTATCTGTTGCCCCGGCGCTGATGCCTGTTGCATAAATATTTTCGTTGTCGTCGATAACAATGGCCCTGATCTCATCATTTCCAAATCCACCATCAATAATTTTCACCCACTGCTGAATACCATCACTGTTGTATTTGATGAAAAGCATATCCTGATTCGTACCGCTGAATGTTCTGCCGGCAATATATATATTGCCTGAAGCCGCTATCCTCACAAAGCTTCCGCGGTCAGCGCCGTTGCCTGCTCCGTTGTATGTTTTTGTCCAAAGCAGATTGCCGTTCGTGTCATATTTTATGGTTGTCGCATCGTCGTTGGATGCGATTCCGGGATCATTGTCTGTTCGACCAGTGATAACAACATTGCCTGTTGCATCACGCTGCATGTCGTAAGCCTTGTCATTTTCATGCGTGGGCGAATCGTAGTACCTAAGCCAGGATGAATCTCCAAGAGCATTCAATTTGACAGCCGTAAAATCGCCGGACGTGCCGCTGTTTTTAGTGAAGCCGGCAACAACAATCTGATCAGTGCCATCTATGGCAACTGACTGACCTTCGTCTTCACTGTCGGGCGAAGATCCATTGACAAATCTTGTCCAGATAGTGTCACCTGCTGCAGTCAATTTCAACACATACATATCACGGTTTTGACCGCGTTGCACAGCGTAGCCTGCGAGGTAAATATTTCCGGTTGCATCCATTTTCAGATCGCGGATGTTATCACTGTTATCACCCTCGCCATTGAAAGTGTTATTAAAAAGTTGCGTACCGCTGTTGCTGTATTTTACTATCAGTGCATTGCGCTGCTGGTGACTGTCTTCTTCATAACCGGCGATAAAAGAATTTCCACTTGCATCCGTCAGCAGTGCATTGCCAACATCATCAAATCCACCGCTTCCTGCGTATATATTGGTCCACACCGCAGTTCCAGCCGAAGAATATTTAATCGTTACGGTGTTATTCGAAATTACGGGTGTGGCATTCACATCAGAAATTCCGGTTACAAAAACTTCACCACCTGACACTGCGATAGCTGAAGGAATATCATCGTTGCCTGCTGATCCGTCGTAGACTACATTCCATTGTAACACACCGCTTGCATTGTATTTCACGGTTCTGAAATTGAGATTCACAAACGGACTGTTGTCGCCATCGCTTTGACCTGTCACATATACATTGCCACTTCCATCAACTGCAATGGCCAATGCGCGATCCTGGTCGACGCCATCCACCACTTTTGCCCACTGTGAAATTCCTGAACTGTTGTATTTAATGGTGTAGAAATCATCGTTGCTGCCATTGCTGCTCCAACCGGTAACGTAGATATTCGCACTGGCATCAATAGTCATGCTTGTTGCGCGATCTGTGAAACTACGGTCGCCGTATTTAAGCCATTGCTGTGTTCCAGACGCATTGTATTTAATGGTAGCATAATCGTCGAAGTTGCCGTTGTAACTTCTTCCGGTTACGTAAATATTATTGCTGTTGTCCGTCACAACTTTCACGGCACGATCAGTGCCATCACCCAACCCATTATATCGTTGTAACCAAAGCTGGCTTCCGGAAGCAGAATATTTTATGGTGAGGTAATCATCTTTGGTAACGGAAGTCGGATCGCTGTCGCTTTGACCGGTTACAATCACATTTCCATCCTGATCCAAAGCAATGGAATTCGGCTGATCATAGGCATTCGCAACGTCATAGTTATAAACTGCTGACCAAAGCAATGAGCCATTGGGATCATATTTGATGGTTAGAAAATCATTTCCCGCGTCTTCACTTTTTCCAAATCCGGTAACATAAACATTTTGCAAAGCATCCACCCAAATGGCAGTTACTTCATCGGGTCCGTTACCGGCTGCACCGAACATCGTTCTCCAGGTTACATTTCCACTTGCATCCGTTTTCTGAACAAGAAAATCGCGGTCAGTACCGATGTTAACACTGGATCCACCGGCGTAGATGTTGCCCGAAGCATCGGAAGTGATACAAGTGAAGCGGTCGGAGTAATCACCTTCGCCATTGTATCGAAAGGTCCATTCTGCAGATGGCTGTGCGAAGAGCGCTTGCTGCATCAGGACGAGGCTGAAAAGAAAGACTTTAAATTTTAATAAGGTGCTCATTTTATATTTTTTTGATGGCTAAAAAAAATCATTCCACACTCATCATTTATTGACAAATCAATTTTCAGATTTTACCAACTTGTAGATATTGCGCCCGGCACCACTCTTAACTTCTATAAGATAAGTTCCGGGCAATAATTTTTCACCAAGGGAAAGAGTACCTGTCACATGGTCATATTGCTCCATTTGCTGACCGAGCACATTATAAATCCTGATGTCGGCCAAACTTCCCTCCGGCAGTTGAATGTTAAATGTATTTGCAAATGGATTGGGAGCAATAAAGGGCGTACTCAGTAGGTTCCCTTCTTTACAGATAATTTGCACCTTGGTGCCTTTTGATGTATTGCTGCATCCACTGTTATTGGTAACCACCACTTTGAAAGTGCCCGCCACTTTTGCCATGTATGAAATGTTGGTGGCACCGGCGATGTCAGCAGATCCTTTTTTCCATTGATAAGTAAAGGATGAACCTGAGTTTGCGGTTAACAAAACACTGTCGCCTGCACAGAATGAAAGCGGACCACCGGCAGTAATCTTTGCCGTGGGCAAACCTTTTACGGTAATTTTAACAGTATCAGTTCCTGCAGCACAGCCCAGTGCATTTGTACCTGACAAAACATAATAAGTAGTAACTGTTGGACTGGCAACAGGATTTGCAATAGTTGCATTACTTAAACCGGTTGCAGGTGTCCAGGTATAGGCAGTAGCTCCATTACCATTTAAGGTGATAGAAGAACCGGTGCAAATTGTTACATCTGATCCTGCATTAACAATTGGCGGCGGGCAATACTTCACAGTAACGGCATCAAATCCGCTGTTAACACCGCTTGCATATCCTGCAACATAAACATAGCCCAATGCATCAGTCGTGATAAATCGTGCTACATCTTCACCGTTACCCGGACCATTGTACCTTGCCACCCATTTGCGAACTCCTGATCCATCATAAAGCAGGGTTACATAATCACTGCCTGATGTGGTGCCCACACTTTCTCCTGTTACATAAATGTTTCCAACGAGATCAGCAGCAATTGCATTTCCGCGATCGAGTCCGGCTGCAGGACCGTTATACCTGTTGAGCCATGTTTGGGAACCGTTTGATTTGGTGTATTTAATGGTAACGATATCGGCACTGTCGGCACCGGTTGTCGGTGCGCTTCTTCCGGTTACGAATAGGCCATTTGCAGTGACTGCTACACTGTATGCACGGTCAGTGCTGTTACCTGTGCCGTTATAGGTTGAAGCCCATTGCTGTACACCGGTATTCTTGTATCTGAGTGTAAGGTAGTCGTCGCCGGAAGGAAATCCTGAATTACCTACAATGTAGAGATCACCTGTACTGCCTTCCTGAATCATATCTCTTGGTTCATCATCGAGTGTACTGACACCGTTATATTTTGAAATCCATTGTTGCACTAAGGAACCATTGTATTTGATGGTTACGACATCGTAATTACTGCCATTCCATGTTTTACCGGTAACATAATTATTGGTGCCATTCACAATAATTTTCACGCCTCGGTCAATGCCGTTTCCTGTACCGTTAAAGCGAACTACTGCGGATTCATTTCCGATAGAAGAATATTTCACGGTAGTCATGTCGTAATTGGTGACTGAAGAAGAAATATTTCCATCACTGTAGCCGGTTACAAACACATTTCCATTGGCTGCATTTACGCTGATGGATGTTGCTACATCCGCTTCATTAGCGAAGTTATAACGGGCTGACCAAATCGTATTTCCAAGCGCATCATATTTAATGGTGATGTAGTCATCGCTGGTTCCGTTGCCAATGCTGTTTCCGCATACATAAATATTGCCGCTGGTATCAAGTGTAATTGCTTTTCCTTCATCATCCGCCAGTGAGAAATCGTAGGTCTTGTACCAAACTGTAGCTCCGGAAGAATTGATTTTTGCGGTAAAAAGATCCTTGCGTTGTTCAGGGGAAAACACATAGCCGGTGATGTAGATATTGTTGGCGGCATCCGTAATCATATCCTGCACTTTGTCTGAAAAATCTCCTTTACCATTATAGTTTTTTGTCCAGGTCGCAGTTCCTGTTGCACCTGCATATTTTATTATCGTTGCATCCTTCTGTGTGGTAACATTGTGTCCACCGCCGGCAACATACAAGTTGCCCGAACCATCAAGTACCATGTCTTCAGCAATATCATCACTGTTTGAAGCACTGCCGTCAAAGTACGTGCTCCATTGAAGTACACCTGCAGCATCATATTTTACGGTGAGAAAATTATTGGCAGTGATGGCAGCAAGCGCATTCACATCACTTTTTCCGGTTACAAAAACATTTCCGGCAGCATCAATTGCAAGGTCATTAGGGTCTTCATTGTTCAATACGGCATTGCCAAAGGTTTTCGCCCATTGCTGTGTTCCCAGAGAATTATATTTAATGGTTAGGAAATCGTAATCAGTAGTTCCACCCGAATTATCCACATCAGATTGACCAATTACAAAAACATCTCCGGTTGCATTCACTTTTATATGGTTACCATAATCATTATCAACCTTATTAAAAAATTTGGTCCACTGAGCCACACCTGATGAATTGTATTTAATGGTAGCGGCATCATAATCGCTGGCACTTGAAGCACGTCCGGTTATAAAATAATTACCTGCCCCGTCTGTTGCAATATCATCGCCGCGATCATTCCCGAATCCCCTGTTGTATACAGTGCGCCAGGTTTCATTTCCTGTGCTGCTGTATTTAATCGTAATGATATCATCATCCACTAAAGTGGTGGTTCTTCCTGTAATCACACAACCTCCGGTATTGTCTGCTACTATGCCTGTTCCGCGATCAGTGGCGTTGCCGGTTCCATTTACACGGGCTGACCATTGAAGCACTCCTGAAGCATTGTATTTGAGGGTAAGTATGTCGTCATTTAGAGTTGCAGTTGAATCGCGGTCACTTGAACCTGTAATAAAAACATTACCACTAACATCTACAGCAAGACTAAGTGGAGAATCATCTTGATTATAAGGTAAAGCATTATAACTGGCTGACCATAAAAGGTTACCTGCTGCATCATATTTTTGAGTAAGTATATCATTTTGGTTGACACCACCACCATCTGATTCGCCGGTAACAATCACATTTCCGGCAACATCCAATGCCATGTAAAATATTTTGTCGGAACCGAAGCCGGCTCCATTGAATTGACGGGTCCAAAGCGTATCTCCATTGGTATTCATTTTTACAAGCAGGTAATCTTTATCTCTGCCAGTATTAAAAGTGTAACCGCCGAGGTAAAGATTAGAGGACGCATCCTGAACTATTGCATTATAACGATCTGAATTATCGCCAATGCCGGCTTGTATATTGGACCACACAGGAGTTAATTGTGCCCAGGCAAACTGTTTAATGAAAAGGATCAGGATAATAATGTGGATTAATTTCTTCATTGGGATGGAAGGTGGCTTGAATGAATAGTTAAAAAGAATCGGTGATAATCAGGGATTAAATGATGGTCAAAAGTATCAGGATGCGAAGAGGTATTAAAATAAAGGTTACTGAACAGGGTAAATTCGAATGTGAAAGTGTTTTAATCTATCGTGAATCAATGCTTGGTTTGCTGATTACCATGAAAATTTTAGTAAACACGGGTATGCTGACGGTTTTCCGAAGAGATTCGGACTATATTTGAAGCGGACGATGTAGGAAATTAAATCAAGGTCGGGCACGCTGAAATTTATCTCTTTTGCAGCTCTTTCGCATTCACTAAACCAGGCCGAAGTGCAACCGATGCAGGGATGAGCAAAGCCTGACTGATGGCGAAACTGAAACGTGACAATATTTCACTACCGGAAAATCAAACTTACAATGCTATCGGGACTAAAAGATCTGAAAGAATTACCTTATGATAATGCACACTGCTTATTTGTTATTAGGAAGTAATGTTGGTGACAGAAACCATCACCTTCAGCACGCAATTGAAAAAATAAGCGACCAGGCAGGTGCGATTATAAAAATGTCTTCTGTTTATGAAACGCAACCTTGGGGCGTAACACAGCAGGATGATTATTTGAATCTCGCCGTTCAGACAGAAACCCGTTTGAGTGCATTGGAGTTGTTTAAAATACTTCAGCAAATTGAAGCAAGTGAAGGTCGTGTTAATCCTATAAAAAATACGCCGAGAACCTTAGATATTGACATCCTGTTTTTTGATGACACGGTGATTGATGAAGGATCACTGATCATTCCGCATCCGCGGCTTCATTTACGCAGGTTTGTGCTTGAACCCCTGAGTGAAATTGCTCCTTTCTTCGTTCATCCTACACTTAATAAGTCAGTGGAAGAATTATTGAAAGTTTGTACAGATGAGATGAAGGTTAAGAAGGTATGAGTGTTTTTATAGCGGGATCGCGGGATTGTTGAATGGTTAAGTTGCTAAATGGTTAGATGATCAAATGGTCAAAATGTTGCGGCAATGCCGGAGAAGAGAGATATTCTTCTTTTTTATGTATCGACTTCCTTAGTATAGAAATTACAATGCTACTTCTACCATATTGCGCATGATATCTTCCAGCGTTTCAGCTTTCCTGATAAGTTGTATTTTTCCTTTGTATAAAAGCACTTCAGCAGGTCTCGGACGTGCATTATAGTTGTTGCTCATTGAATATCCATAAGCGCCTGCATTTTTTATCGCGAGCACATCTCCTTCGCGCACTTCAGGCAATTTGCGGTCCCATCCGAAAGTGTCGGTTTCACAGATGTAGCCGACTACAGTATAAATTCTCGGCGTGCCGCCGGGGTTGGATATATTTTGAATGTGATGGTAGGCATCATAAAACATCGGCCGGATCAAATGATTCTGTCCGGAATCGACGCCGGCGAAAACAGTAGCAGTCGTTTGTTTCACCACATTCACTTTCACGAGTAGTACGCCTGCTTCACTCACCAGGAATTTGCCGGGTTCAAACCATAGTTGCAGATTTCTTCCGTAACGATTACAAAATTCAACGAAGCGTTCAGTCAGTGCTTTACCGAGTTCTTCGACATTCGTTGTGATGTCATCTTCTTTATATGCCACTTTAAATCCACTGCCGAAGTCAATGAATTGAAGGTCGGGAAAATCCGCAGCTGCTTCAAACAATAATTCTGCACCACGAATGAATACGCCAGCATCCAGGATATCAGAACCAGTGTGCATGTGGAGCCCGTTGACATTTATTTTTTCCGACTCCACAATCCGCAATACATGCCGGAGCTGGTGAATTGAAATGCCGAATTTAGAATCGATGTGTCCGGTTTGAATATGAAGATTTCCACCCGCAACTATATGTGGATTAAGACGGATACAACAGGGAACGGTGTTGCTGTACTCATGACCAAAACGTTCTAACATAGAAATGTTATCAATATTGATTTGCACACCCGCTGCTATGCCGGCTTTTATTTCTTCGAAAGAAACACCGTTAGGAGTGAAGAGTATTTCCTCAGGAGCAAAGCCTGCGTGCAAAGCCAACTGCACTTCGAAAATGGAAACTGCATCAATACCTGCGCCTGCTTGCTTTAAGATCCGGAGAACGTTGATATTGTTGAGTGCTTTGCAGGCATATTTTATTTTTACTGTTGTTCCTGAAAAGGCGGATTTCAATTTTTCCAATTGCGAAATTATTTTTTCTCCATTGTATACATACAATGGTGTTCCGAATTGCTGCGCGATGTCAAGCAATTGCTGATTGTTAAAGTCATTGGAATGAGAATCTTCTTGCATGGTAACTTTTCTCGTTTTGCAGTCGCAAAGAAAAGCTATTCGTGGCAGAACAGGTGGTGCCGGGATTACTTTTATAACAGGTTATTCTTAAGTTGGTAAATGATAGAATGGTTGAATGGTTGAATGGTTGAATGGTTGAATGGTTGAATGGTTGAATGGTTGAATGGTTGAATGGTTGAATGGTTGAATGGTTGAATGGTTGAATGGTTGCGGCGAAGCCGGATAATAGGTTGTGCTATTCTCCGGCTTCGCCGCAACAATTAAACAATTAAACACTTAAACACTTAAACAATTAAACACTTAAACAATTAATCCCTTCACCCTCACAACCGTTCCATCAGCAACCCTGCCACTGTCTTAATCCGGAGAAAATCATTTTGCAACATCAAGGCATTGGGATGTGTATCAGTACAGATTATTTTTTTGATAATGCCACTGTTCTGAATACGTTTCAACGCATCATTCACAAATAAGCCATGCGTAGTGATAACTGAAATTTCCTTCGCGCCTGCCTGGCGGTAAGCATGCGCTGCATCAATCAATGAACCGCCTGTGCGGATCATATCGTCGTAGATCACTACGTTTTTTCCGAGCACTTCCGCGCTGATGGAAGTGATGTGCGTTTCATCACCGCTCACTCTTCTTTTAAAAACGAATGCGGCATTCACGCCTAAATCATTCGCGAGCGATTCAACCCATTTCGCACGTCCTGCATCTGTGCTGGCAAGTACAAAATTGTGTCCACCCAGCTCTTCCGCCGCTTCCATGATAATGGGTTTGCAATAAACGTGCACTGCACGAAGGGCACCTTCAAAATAGTGTGGCAGTCCTTCAGAATGAAGATCCATCAGAATTACGCGGTTGCCCAACGATGTTTCAGGAATAGATGAAAAAAGAATGGCGCGTGTTTTTGCTTTCACCACTTCTCCGTTTTTAACGGCACGTTCCATGGTAGAATAACCGAAAAACGGAATTACAAGGGTGAGGGAAACAGCGCCGTAGTTTTCCAGGGAACAGGCAAGATCGAATAATTCAAGTGTGTCTTCATCTGAAATGGTGCCGCCGATTATGATGGCTTCACGTCCTTCTACATTGGAAAGAATGCGTTGGTAAATTTCTCCATCGGGAAATTTCTTATAAACTGTTTCTCCCGGTTCAAAATGACCCCCACTTAAAATTTTTTCGCGGAGGTAACGATAGCTTTGTGTGCTGAACAATAGTTTGGGTGGAGCGCTCATATAGTATAAAATTTAGCTCATGATAAGAATTAATCGGATAAATTGGGAATGTATGAATTGATTTTCACCTGATTAAAATCGGGTGCAATAGATTAACCGCTTGATAATTGTGGTTATTGGTTTTTTCATCGGGAAAGGCATAGGAGAAAGAACACCCTTGAGGCTAATGTAATTTAATGAAGGAAATAAGTTTTTCAATGGTCAGGTTTTTCTTAACGGTTCAAACCTAAAAATCTTTAACAGCCACTTGTATAAAAAGTTGCCGCTGCATTTTTTACCGAAATAAGAGATCGTTAACCGATGTTCGATATTCGAAATAAATCGTTCTGAAATAAATGACATTTCGCTGGAGGAGTCAAGAGGCGACCGTTATCGTAGAATACTTTTGAAATCGAATCAGAAAAACTGTGATGTGGACACTCATAGCAAATCAACTTTAGTTAAACAGCATTGTCCTCAATCCACCTTCACCATCTTCACAAAGAATAGTTTCTCATCCACCATTGCACGCACAAAATAAAATCCATTGGGAAGTCCTTCTTTTTTTGCATCAAAACTAATTTCGTGATCACCTGAATGCATATAATCAGCGGTAAATTTTTTTACAACATTTCCAACCACATCCACTACCGTCAGATTCAAATTGGCAGGAGCATCAAGGTGATATTTAATGGTTGTTAAATTATTGAATGGATTGGGGTAGGCAAGCATACTGAATCCAGGATCAGTTATTTGTCTGGTAGCAGTTCCGAAATCAACGGTGATGTAATCAAGTCGCGAAATGACATCACTGCACAACGTACTGTTTTGAGTGGTGAGTTTAACCGTAAACGTACCACCTTGTGTATATACGTGTTGAGGAAACTGAAGATGTGAAGTATCTCCATCACCGAATTCCCATACCCACGAACTTGCAATAGGAATGCTGCTATCAGCGAATTGTACTTCAAAAGGTGCAATGCCATACGTGGTATCTGCGTAGAAATTTGCTTTGCAACAATTTCCTGATTGATTATAAAGTGTGACAGGAGTTATTGACCAGTTGTTGTCATAATTCATTTCATAGATTACATGATTAGGGTTGGTGATGGAAACAATGTAATACTGACCGTTGCAAATGCTGCCAAAATCAATTTCCTGGCCCTCCAGTCCCTGCGAATACACATCGTATTTACCTACAAAAATCCCCTGATCCTGACCACAACCGGACACAATTCCTAATCCTCCATTGGGCATGAGGGCCTGATCAACTATATTACCATTGTCATCAACACAATAGCCATTTACTGCTGTGCAGGTGCCGAGATTGATCAGACAAAAACTGGTCTTGCTACCTTCTCCAATTACCGGCCAGTTGGATGGATCTTCACCTGGCCCACGAACACGAAGTGTATTATATGTCCAGTTGTCAATATGAATGTGACCATGATCAGGATGATAGGTCATCGTGCCGGCCGGCACCGTATATTTAGTCATCAACTCATTGCTTTTATGATAAATAGTTTGGTTCACTAACTGCTTCGGACCTTCCCCGTCAGGACAGATTGATCCGCAATCCACAAGTGTTGTATCACAATAACAGAAACCGGTTCCATGTACTTCCATCGGACCGTAACCGATATTGGGGGTGTTAACACCTTCAGTAATATGTCCCGGAAACTCTGACCAGTTAGAAACGAGGTATTGACCAGAGTTGATCATGTCAGGCAACAAATCACAATCAGCACTTCCATCAGCACAATTGCAACCAAAAGCATTCGTGGTGGAGCAGGGACCACCGATATGTGTTGGTGGCGGATCAGTATCAAAGGTGATAGTACAATTTAACAGGTGTCCTGTATCCATCGGCACTTCATCAACAACAATAAGGTACCACGTGCCATTTGGATTTTGTCCGTTGTTCAAGATATTCATCGACTGATCAGGAAAATAATTTCCGGAGAATGGAGGAATCCCTGAAGAAATTTCTCCACCTGCTGCGTTCTCCGCAACACATGATCCGGTGTAATTATCGCCCGAGCCGCCATTATTGTTTGAAAGCTCTATGATCGTTCCGTCGGGCGACTGAAGCCGGATATCAAGATCACTGTCATATGTATGTACGATGTTGAAACATGCCTTCACCAAACCATATGTAGTATCCAACACGTCCGGCAATCCTGAAACAATAATCGGAAAACTTTCGATGTTTGGCGGATCGGAAATAGAACCGCCATAGGAAGTAACAAATGAAAGCTGCGCACGGAGTTGTGATGTGAAGAGCAGAAATAGTACAAGTAGCATCTTTTTCATAAACAGAGTTTTAATAGGTGTTTATTGCGAATCCAATCAAATGTAACAAAAGTTGTGTCATACTGCCAGCAGCAAGCAAACGCATCGCAGGGTTACTTTTATAACAGATAATTCTCATTTTTGCTGCATGACACTCACTGAACAGATTATCTGGCTCTTCATTCTTGCCCTTCCCGTCGCTTGTATAGCATGGACGGTAACGCATGAAGAAGTATTTTTTGAACCTCGTCAGTTCTGCATCCACAAAAGCAAGGAAAGCAAAACATTACTCCAGCGGAAATTCTTCTATCTCTTCACGTGTGAATATTGTTTCAGTCACTATGTAACTGCAGCAATGCTGATTATCACCCGTTATCATTTGCTCTTCAACGACTGGCGTGGTTATCTCATTTCCGGCTTTGCACTCGTGTGGATTGCGAATGCTTATATGAGTCTTTTCGGACTGCTCAGGGTAGATATCAGGAAAGAACGGCTGGAAACTGAAGAAGAGGAAGTGAAGCTAAAGCAAATGAAATGAGGAAGATTACCCAAAGCTGAATTCGATCGCTAAATTACATTTCGCGCGTAGAAGGTTGTCAATATTAATTTTGGGGAGGCGTTTGTCGGGGATGATACTGTATATGCTATTGGTTTAACAATGCCATTCAACCCTTCAGTTTTTATATCTATAACTATAAAAGTGTTGTGTAAGTGCTGGACAATTGATTGAAAACTATGATCGGTACGCTAAGCACACGCTTGTTCGTTGATTGCTTATTCCAGGAAACTCCAAAACATTTTCAAATATTGAGAGAAAATTTAAACGCTCAGTGAACCACGAAAACCCCTGGCAGCATAGTAAGATTCAGCACCGTTGTGATAAACAAAAACAGTGTTGTAACGGCGATCACAAAAAAGCGCGCCACCAAGTTTTCTGATAGCAGCAGGTGTTTCAATCCAGCTCGATGTTTTTGTATCGAAATTTCCGAGCTGTTGAAGATCGCGATATTGCGCTTCTGTTAAAATTTTAATGCCCATGTCAGCGGCCATATTCACAGCGCTGTCTTCCGGTTTATGTTCTTTTCTTGCTTCAAGTGCTTCATGGTCGTAGCAAACACTTCTGCGTCCCTTAGGACTTTCAGGAGAACAATCATAAAAAATGTATTCTCCATTCTTCTTATCATTACCTACCACATCAGGCTCACCACCTGTTCTTTCCATTTCATAAAGCGACAACAGTTTTTCAGGATTGGCTTCCAGCTTTGTTTGTATCGTGGCCCAGTCGAGGCTTTCATGGCGGTTCCTGTTTTTCTCAAAACGGGCTTTCAATACATGGAGGAGTTCTTCACTTTGTTCCCGTGACAACTTTTTTTTTGTGCTGTTATTATTATTCATAATGTTTCTATCTCTTTTTAGAAAAGCGTAGTTGAAATTATTCATCCTCCAATCCCCTTCCTTCAAGAATCTGTTCCATATATTTTTCAATCCTGGTCTCACGGGTTTTAGCTTGTTTGGCTGAGGAAAAATAAAGCAGGTATCCTCTTTGTCTTCCAGGTGTCAGTTTATAAAAGGCAGTTTTTAATGCAGGTGTTTTAGCTAATTTATTTTGAAACTCTTCCGGCATTTTAAACTCTGCAGTCTTTTTTAAAGGCACCTTTATTCCGGCTTCCTCCACTTTAACCGCTTCGTAGATATATGATTTGAGCGTCTTTTCATTCTTCACTATTTCCTTGAGAGACGTGAACCGGATTTGTCGTGCCGCCTGCACATTCTCTGTTTGCTGAATCAGGATACCTTTAGCATCCTTCAGCAAAGCACCTTTGAAAAACAACAAAGCACAATAGTCTTTAAACACATGTATGAGCACTATATTTTTTTTCTCAAACGAGTAACAAGGACAGCCCCACTTCAATTCCTCGATGAGGTCGCAATCCAGGATAATCGTTCTCAATTTCCCGATTTCCATTTGCCATCGCTGAGCTTTATTAAAGTACCAATCAACTTTAGGATTCATGTGTAATCATTATTTATGAATTAACTGTCCCGATCTTTATCAGGATTTTATCAGCAGCTCTGAAGTACCATGACGCCATTGTTAAAACCAGCAACAGTGACGCAGGAAATAATTCACTAGCGGAATGTCCTACCGCGATATGCGAAAATAATGCTCCTGTCAGCAGAAAGAAAAAACCCGCATAAGCCCATTCCTTCAGCAACGGAAATTTAGGAATAAGTAATGCTGCAACACCAAGGATTTTCCAGACTCCGATGATGGTTAAAAAATAAACAGGATAGCCTAACAGTGTGATGCCATACACACCAGGAGGTGCCTGCGCTCCTTCTATCTGCATTCTCAAAAGTTGCTGCACTCCTGTTGCTATCATTCCTGCTGCGAGCCAGATCGTGGCAATCCAGTAGATAATTTTATTTCTCTTGGTCATGGTTTGTCATTTTAGTCTGCTTGCTATTTCTTGTATCCGGTTATGCGCCATGTTAATGCCTTGGGCAAAAGGTAGCTGCAGCAACTGGTCTCTGAGCTTTGCTGATTTATAAATTACTTGCATAGTGAGTTTGCTGGTGTCATCAGTAAGTTGTTCAAATTCAAGGAACTCAAGCTGGACCTCAAAAGGTGTATGCTCCATTTCAAATGTCCTTATAATTTTCCTGTTTAAGGTAAACTCATGAATGACGCCATTGAAACCGTGTTTATTCCCTTTGGGATCGGTTGTTTCAAATTGATAACTGCCGTGCTTTTTATTTTCAAGCTTCAGCACTTTCGTTCCCATCCATTGTTCAACAAGGTCGGGCTCTGCATATGCTCTGAAAAGTAATTCCAAAGGCAAATCAAATTCCCTCGTTATCACTAATTCCTGCTTACCGTCTTCAGCATTGATTTTTGTTTTACGTTCCACGGTTCTATTATTTTGTTTTATATTTTTTCATGATGGATTCTAACTTGTTAAACCGGTCATCCCACAGTTTGCGGAATGCTTCAATAAAGTCAGCTACTTCTTTCATTTTTTTTGCATTAACGTGATAGGATATTTCCCTGCCGCTTTGCTCTTGCTTAAGCAACTCGCATTCTGTGAGTATTTGAAGGTGTTTTGAAACAGTTGGTCTTGCAGTGTCAAAGTTGCTGGCTATTGCTCCCGCCGTCATGGATTGCGAAGCAAGCAAAAGAAGTATGGCCCTTCTGGTAGGGTCGGCAATGGCCTGAAATACGTCTCTTCTTAAATTCATTGCGTAGCTATTTGACTACAAATATACATGTAGCTATTTAACTACGCAAATTTTTCAGAGAAATTTTCAGAAAATTAAATGATGATGTTTTGAGCAAGACAATGGAGTGTTTCTTTTAAGTTTTATCCTTCATAAAATCGTAAATAAGAAAATAATGTAATCCTTAGTTGTTCGAAGGTTTAGTTACTAAATAGTAACTGTAGTGGGCCAATTTGGACAAGGCTTAATCCTATATTTGCACAAAAAATCAATGAAACATGTAACCATCGTTGTCCCTGACGGAAAGGAAAATAATCTCAGCAGTATCGTCGGCGCTTACAAAATATTCACCCGGGCAAATGAGTATTGCAAAAGCAGCGGGAAAAGAGATTTTTATAAAATAGAACTGGCGGGTGTTTCAAGAACGGTAAAATATCATGATGGTTTATTTTCAGTGAAGCCGCATAAAAACATTTCAGCAATAGCTGAAACCAATCTCATTATTATTCCTTCTTTGAATCATGATTATACCAAGGCTGTGAAGCATAACAAGTTATTGATTGAATGGATTGAAGAACAATATAAGCAGGGTGCCGAAGTGGCAACTATCTGTACCGGTGCTTTTTTGCTTGCATCATCAGGCTTATTAGATGGAAAAGCTGTTCCACACACTGGGCTGCAGCAGATAATTTCAGAACAATGTTTCCGAAAATAAATTTACAGGCAGATAAATTAATAACTGATGAAAATGGAATTTATACAAATGGAGGTGCTTATTCATTTCTTAACCTGATAATTTATCTCGTTGAGAAATATTACGACAGGAAAACAGCCATTTTCTGCTCCAAAATATTTCAAATTGAAATAGACAGAAACAGTCAGTCAACCTTCACCATTTTTGCAGGTCAAAAAAAGCATGGGGACGAATTAATTAAAAAAGCGCAGTCCTATATTGAAAGTAAGCTGGACGAAAAAATTTCAATTACGCACATAGCTTCCACTTTTGCGGTTGGCAGACGAAATTTTGACAGACGGTTTATAAAGGCAACAGGCAATACACCATTAGTGTATGCACAACGTGCAAAAATTGAAGCTTCAAAAAATGCATTTGAAAACAGCCGTAAAACAATCAACGAGGTGATGTATGATGTTGGATATACAGATGTAAAGGCATTTCGGGAAGTCTTCAGAAAAATTACAGGCATGTCACCTTTGGCATATAGAAAAAAATACAATAAGGTCTGAGTTTCTGATAAAAGGTATTACCATCTTCCTGGATTATCAAATTAGTTTTACACAAACCGCAATGCAAAATTTTTACCCTGCGTGATGAAGCATTGAGCTGTATAATATTCAAGAACAATAGATGGAAGTACATCGCACAAAAAAGCCCGGCCAAATGGCAGGGCTCAATTTATTATTTAGCTCAAATCAATACGACCACACATCATGTTCGAATTCAAATATGTCCTGCTTGATTCGATCTGATTCACGAAGTGCGTCTGTTCCGGTTGCATAATCCTGTATCCGCCGATCAAACACATTCGACTCCTTATAAATATAACTCGTGAACAATCTCATTTCAAAAAGATCATCCCACGTTAATCTCACTGCATCATTGCGCTGATTAAAAACTTCTTGCTTTACCAACACATTCCGGGCAGTTGGATAATATGCCCAAAACATCGGGAGATCAAGTTGAATCTGATCATCATAATACAAAGGTGCTATCGCAATAATGCGCACCTGCATTGCAGAAGTTTCTTCATCAAAAAACCAATCTTCCTTTATTCTGTACTTGCTGACCTTAGTTGGGTCAAACTCCCGTACCAGCACTGTATCTTTAACATAGTTACCATCAAGGTCAGAAAGCTGAATGGTATCATTACCCGCACCAATCTTCGCTACATCATCCGGTAATTTCACCGTCTTGAAATTGTCTTCCTGGTACACCGTTATTTCCCCTGAAATTGCTGCATCACGAAGAACAAACACTAATGGTTTCAGATCCTTCCAGTCAATGCCTTCATATTTAAATGGAAGGTTCATTTTTTCTCTTGAATCGATTATTCTCCAGATCCGTTTTTGCCAAAGCACATCAGCTTCACGTATGTTATCATAAGGTATCACTTCTTTCTCAATTGGAGCCACCTTATCATAAAACAAATCCCTGGGCATTAATTCATCTGCCTGACCGTAGGAACTAAAAGTACCTGCAAGCATGATTACCGCAATAATTGTAAGGACGCTGAATTTCTTCATAACAATTGATTTACTGATTAAATCCGTTACTTAATCTGAAGCGGAATACTATTAAGATTACGTGGTGTTTTGTCCGGACCAACTGCTCTTATCTTTCTGAAAATGATCTGATCGCCTGGCTTACATCCTTGTACAAACTGGGCCACTTTTGCGTTAAACTTTGCACCTGAATTCTGTTCAATTCTGGCATCCTGTCTTTTGGGGATATAAACACATTCAAATGAAGTGACATCAAAGCGAACGCCCTGGAAATAAAAGTCCTTTAAAATCGCACCTATTCCGGGAACGGCTTTTAGCGTACTAGTGGGTATGTCACCTTCCGTGATCGTACCATTAATTGCTGCAATCGGATCAGGTATGCGCTTAATTACAAATTCCTGCGAACCTATCTGACGGCTACCAGCTTCCAGAGCCACCGAAACATTTACAGTCACTTTCTGATTCACCAATGATCCCGGCATATCAGCAGTAAATTTTCCTGATCCGGATTTTGTGAAACTTCCCTGGGTGGCAGAAGCGCTTACTTTATCAGCAGGAAATCCCGGAACAGAAACTGAAAATGGATTGGGTATGCCAGCGTAAATAATATTCAGGTTTTCTGATGAAACAACAACAGATCCTTTTGCTGTCTGGTACTCCGATTCAAAAGGATAATACCTTGGTTTACCGTCGGGTCCCTGCACCATCACTGCACCCGAATATTTTTGTATGCCTTCACCCCCCGCAACAGTTTCATATTTTCCCATGCCGCTCACCACCTCTAATTTTCTTCCACCTCCCGAAACCGGGTTTTCAGTAAGCTCATCAAAATTCCCGTCAGGTAGCTTTTTAGCGATACTATAATTCAATGGTCCAAGGTAAACTTCAGGATTAACGGTTGAACTGTAGGCTGCCACAAAAATGTCTGCTTTATATTGTTGTCCGGACATTACATAACTAGTTGGAGCGATTACTTTTGCAAGAATTTTATCAACTACAACTGTTTTAGCATTTATCTGTTTAAAAAGATATTCTACGATAAGATCTTCTGAATTGCGGATATCATTCTGGTATTTATTCAAAAGCGTAAGCGCCGCAATCGTAGGAACCATTTCAAAATTGGTGACCGACCAGTTCTTCAAAACGCCATCAATCTTCTCCGTCGGATCAACTGCGTTTACTGAAAGTTGTGTTTCGATTATTTTTTTGTCTTGTGGATTGTCTACCAAAGCAAGAAGGTCTGCCCTCAGTTTGTTTATTTTTATTTTCAACTCATCCGCTTTACCCTTATTGATCATAAGATTTGTAGATACCTCAAGGTTACGATCATCAAATAACTCGCCCTTCTTCATCAGTTCAGAAACAGGCATCGACTTCACATCCATTTTCTCTTCCGTTTCCTTATCCATGATTCCACCAGACTCTGTTATTAATTCTTTTTGCATTTCTTCAATATCATTAAAAACCTGGTCTGACATGGTTTTCGCCTTCTTGGCTTTTTCAAGGAAGGGACCTGTGCGCTGTGAATCATTCTTAAACTGCTCATCAAAAGCTGCAAAAGTCTGATTGTTTTTGCTTGTGATTGCAGCCGAAGAAACAGAAAGGCCTGAATTCACTACGTGAAACGCATGTAAAATTTCTGCAGACACATTCAATGCAAGAAGAGCCGTCAACACCAGGTACATGAGGTTAATCATGATTTGGCGTGGTTCCTTAGGTATGGACATTCTCTAATTTAATTTTGCTGAAAAATGATAAACGGAATTACTTTAATCAATCTTTTAGTCTTCACTATTTTTGTGCACCCATGGTCATAGCAGTAAGCATGTTACCATACACATTATTGAGTTGCGACAGGTTCTTGGCCAAACCTGACATTTCAGAGCGATACTTTTTAGTATCTTCTACCGATTCTGAAAGGTTATCCATTGCCTGCGTGAGCGAACCATAAAACTTATTCATGGTTTTCAGATGACTGTTTGTATCCTGCAATTCCAACTCGTAAATAGCATTGAGTTGTGCCAGGTTTTTAGAAACCAGTTGCACCTGCTCATGATAGCTTTTGGTTTCTGCTGTAGCGTTACCCAACAACTTGGCAGCTTCAGTAGCATTAGTATAAGCAACTTTCATTTCTGCTAATGCCCCGGCAGCTTGTTTTGCACTGGCTGAATATTCATTCGTAGCCATTGAAGCATCTGTAAAGTCGTGCAATTGAGAAATGTTGTCTCCCAGACGTCTGAGGTTATCTCCCAAACGCTTGATCAACTCAGGTTCAAGCTTCGCTTCGGTCATCATCTGATCAAGCTGATTGGTAAGCCCGCCATGACTACTGGTTTCTTTAATCATCTTCAATTCGTCCTCATCAGGAGCAAAATCGAGTTCAGGATAAATTTTTTCCCAGTAGTAATCCTTGTGTGGAGGAAGAATACCAAGCAATGCAAAGATGAAGGCTTCGGTACACATGCCCAGAATCAGGAATTCACTTGCATAATCCCAGTGCTGCAATTTGAAAAGTGCACCGAGCAAAACAATGGAAGCACCAACTCCAATGATCAGGTTTTTTAACCTTTTGCCCCTCTCGGACTCAAAGAATACAACGATTCTATTCATTAATAATCTATTTTAAGTGGTTTTGAAATAGAAATGATTAATCAGAAAAATGATTGCTTTTGATGTTATGGTCTGTCATCAATAGATCTTCCGAGGAAGGTGATTACATCCCTGAAACCAATATAACATTTGGCAGTATCCTGGTATTCGTAATTACGTGTACCTACCTGGCAGAAGTATGCTATGTCTTTCCATGAACCTCCACGAATTACTTTGCGCTTCATCGTAATTGGATCAGCGGCATCCACATCATAACGGATATCAGGATTCAGGTCATGTTCAAAGTGATAACTGTTTTCGTAGAATGCGCTGGATGTCCACTCAGAAACATTACCGGCCATATTATATAACCCGTAGTCGTTAGGGAAGTAAGCATCTGCTTTAACAGTATACATACCTCCATCATCCGGATAATCTCCACGCCCAGGTTTGAAGTTGGCAAGTATGCATCCTTTTTTATTTCTCATGTAAGGACCGCCCCAAGGATATGGAGCCAAATCTCTTCCTCCACGTGCAGCATATTCCCATTCAGACTCCGTAGGCAACCGGAACTCATCATTTGTCGCCTCGCCATGAGAGGTAAGGAAATCATTCCATAACCTCGTGCGCCATTTACTGAATGCCATTGCCTGATTCCAGGTAACTCCTATTACAGGATAATTGTCAAATGAAGGATGCCAGAAGTAATTTCTGGTCATGGGTTCATTGTAGGAATAAGCAAAATCATGAACCCAACTCAATGTATCCGGAAAAACATTTACCACCTCTTCTTTAATAACACTAGTACGGTCAAAGTCGGGATTTAATCGGTTGACATCGCGGGCAGCTTCCTTATAATCAACCCAATAATAAACATAGTTTAATTTTCTTGGGTCAATCTCTTTCTTTCCGAGTATTCTTTGTTCTTCAGGAAAATACATCTCATCAAGCGATTCTTCTAATTCAGGATCGGTATAATCAATATATGCGTCCCAGTTTACCTTTTCATTACCGTTGTCGTCCTCAATCATATAATCCTCACCCAAAATTGTATGGGCGATTGAATCTTTTACCCAATCAACAAACTGACGGTACTCATTATTTGTAATTTCAGTTTCATCCATAAAAAAACCCTGTACGGACACCGTCTTCGTACGTTGTATCATGGAATTATTCATGTCCTGATCATTTTGACCAATGTGCAGGGTACCAGATTTTATGTAAACCATGCCGTATGGAATTGTTACGTTCCATCCCGGACGGTCTAGCGAACCCAGCAACTGGCCATTGTATCCGCCCTGGCAACTAGCCAGTAGCGCAACTATGCCCAGCAAAAGGAATCTGTGCTTATTCAACATACTCGGAACTTTTTTAAAAAGTGGTTGACTTTTCGAAAGTTGTAAAAGTAGAAAAATTAAACAATTAAACAAAGATTTAACAGGCGACAGGATTATCCGGCAATTTGAACAGGTAATAATGCCTTTTCTAACTATTTATTGTATTGTTCAAAAATCATTTTTTCAGAAGCGAGGTGTGTAGATCACTTTTCCGGGTTTCACTGGTTTCATCAGATTGATCCTGTAATTCAATACTATCTCATGTGAACCATTGCTTACTGTATTTAATGCAGACACCGTATAATCGTAGGAATAACCAAGCCGGAAACTCTCCGAAATACTAATGCCGGCTAACGCTACAACAGCATCCGATGTCTGATCATTAAATCCCCGATACCCACCACCTAACCATAGAAAGTCCTTGTATATAAAAATAAGATCTGCCTCTGCCTGAAATCGATTTCCATCACTTTTAAACATTCCAGAAGGTCTCATACTTACTGATTTGGAAAACCTGGCAAGGTAACCTAACTGAAGATAGTATTGCCTTTCATAATCGAATTCAAGATTGCTGCCATCGGTATTCAATTTTACACTTTGGGGTAGCACATGATTGGCTGATAGCCCGGCTGAAAGATTTTTTCCATTGTAAAAGATTCCTGCAGAAAAATCCATGGCAACTCCGCTTACCGGAACAATAGGCAATAAAAAATCATTGTGATTGATGTCATTGTTTTCATAAATACCATCCGGTGCCCTTAATCTGGAACCATCTAAATTAACCTGCACAGCACCTCCGCTTATTCCTATAGAAAAATCACCAGCTTTTGTCTTCATAATATAGGAATAGTTTAATGCAACACTTGTATTTCGAAGCACTCCGGCCTGTTCATTTAAAAGATTGATTCCTAATCCGCCGTGTAAAACCTGGACCGGTGAATGAAGCGAAATATTTTGTGAAACCGGATGTCCATCGATACCAACCCATTGACTCCTGAATTGTGCTGTTGCACTGAGCGCGTTATCCATACCAGTGTAGGCTGGATTAAAAGCAGCCTGGTTTAGAAAATGCTGGCTGAATTGCGGATCCTGTTGCGCATTTGCCGCGGTGGCAACAAAAGACAAGAACATTACCACTACAATTTTAAAATCACATAGCTTCATAAATAACAACTGGTCACCGTAAATTAAAACCATTTTTATGTAACCGTCAAAAAATGGCGCATGCTGAGCTTAGCTTGCATTAAATGAAACCATATTTTACAGGCAGAACATGGGAATCCCTTATGCTAAATTATTCAAAACGAAAAAGTGATGGCACCAAAAAATGAGCCTCAGCTTTTTGAAATTAACATCTCAAATAGTCTTATGTATTTATCAATAAGCAATTGATGCAGCCACAAATCAAATCAAGAAAACAAATTAACAATCAGCTATTACTGCCCAGATAATTATCAATCGCCATAGTCATGGAAGGGGCTTGCGGGGCCGGTGCCTGCACATCAATACGAAGACCTGCATCATTAACTGCCTGTGCCGTGAAAGGCCCAAATGCACCAATCTTTATCGATTTCTGCTGGAAGTGAGGAAAATTATGTTTGAGTGCATTCACACCGGTAGGCGTAAAAAAGACGACCATATCATACTTTCTGATTTCCTGCTCTGTAAGCTCTACAGAAACTGTTTTAAAAATTACCGCCTCGGCAAACTCATATTTTTTCTTACGGAGATAATCAGAAGTGTCTGATTTGTGATTATCAGAACAAGGCATCAGGAATTTCTCGCCATCGCGGTGCTTTTCAATAATTTCTGTCAATCCCTGAAAGGTGCCATCACCAAAAAAAACTTTTCTCTTCCTGAAAAGAATATACTTCTGAAGGTAAAGTGCAATGGCTTCCGTCATGCAATAGTATTTTGCATCAGGTGACATTCTTACACGTAAATCATCACAGAGCTTAAAAAACTGGTCAACAGCACTCCTGCTGGTGAAAATTAATGCAGCGAATTCAGCAGGATTTATTTTTTGCTTGCGAAACTCTTTGGCTGAAACGCCTTCGAGGTGAATGAATGGTTTGAAATCAACAGTAATGCTGTGTTTTTTCGCCAGTTCGAAATAAGGATTCTTATCATTCTCAGGTTTCGCCTGGGTGATAAGAATTGATTTGATGACAGTTTTTGCCGAATTCCCGTTAAAAGTCTTTGAAGGTGAAGTGCTGGAATCCGCTGCTATTTTGACTTGCCGGGTATTTTTCTCAACCATCATTTTCATTTAAATCTGGTTTTTCTAGAAAGAAAACCTGAGCGGTCCCAGGTTTTGTAACAATCGGATGATGATCAGTACAGGTGCAATTTCAAGGGCGCAAATGTACAATAAAAAGTGAAACAAATGTCTTCCGAAATAATTGATTCCGATATTGAATCCCTTCATGTAACGCATGAGGATGCACCCTGCAAGCACCAAAATTGCGGCGTATAAGGCGTAAACATTAAGAGGGGCAGGCGAAAAAGTAACCAGCATAGTCAGTGGAAAAAGTGCAACACCCAGCACACGGTTCATTTGTATCTCGTAAAAATTATACAATGTGATTTCTTTTCTGAACGGAAGCAACAACGATGCAGCCTTCAGTAACAAATAGCGCGCAAACAGAAACAAAGCCACTGCTGCAGTGGCAATCACCATCAGAATCCAGGGAGGATCAACATTTAAACCAGTATAGCGGTTAAGCAGCAAATAGGTAAACAGTGAAATAACCAACACGGAAAAGAAATTAAGAAGCACTGTTCCAAATGATACACCCGTTCCCAGTTCACGGAACATCTGCTGGCTCGGCCCCCAGTTATTAAAGGTTGTAGACAGTTCATCAAACTCCCGGGAATAACCAAAACGAATCAACGCCAGTAATACCAATAATGAAAAAGTCAGGTAGAACTTCCAGTCTTCCCTTTGTTGCTTTCTTGGAATCTCCCGAAGCCGTTCAGTCGCAGATCCATAGCTGTGTTGCACAAGTGCTGCGGGAAATTGATCTGCCCATTGCTGATAAAAAGTCTCCATATGAACGATAGCGGGCATTTTCTTTCCCTGATTAATCACCGGAGAAATGGAGGCTGATGAATCATTATATTCTTTTACTGTCGGGTTAATGCTAATCAGACCACTGTTTGCCTGAGCGATAGTTGACGCTTGCCGCGCAAGAGATAGATTATTCATTAAAAAAAACAACTGGCCGACTGTCAATATAGCTGTCACAAGCCATCGCGAATTCAGCATGTACATGAGTTAAAAATTATTAACATAACCGAAATGTATTTTTGCTGCACGAAACTCAATCGGGTTATTTTGCTGATGACCGAGTGCATAGCTGAGCCCAAAGATACCAGCTTTGGTTTCGAAATTAAAGCCGGCACCAAAACCAAATGGCATATCATGCGTCAAGGGATCAAAAGAACGGTCTTCAACATAGCTTCCATCAAAAAAGAGATATAAAAATGAATTTCTGCCGAGGAAATAATGATACTCAGCCGTTAATATATGGTATTGCGTAGCAAGAATTGATTGCTCATCAAATCCACGGAGCAAGTGAAAACCTCCTAAATAGTATCGCTCATTGGCATAAATTTTCTCACCAATTATAGCTCCGCCATGATACGCCGTCATAAAACAACTACGCCTTGATATGGGCACGTAATAATTCAAGTTTCCCACCAACCGGAATTGCGTTTTCTTCTCATTCACGGAATCATACAATGAAGAAAAATCGAATTCAGGATCAGCAGGATTCTCCAAAGTTGAAATCTCCGCATTCTCCTTTACTGTTTTGTTTCCTCCTTCCGCATTAAACAGCAATGCAATTCCGCTTCGTGGATTGTTCCGGTAATCCAGCTTTTCAAACAAAAAACCAATGCCATAAAATTTTGTATTATAGTCGATGTTTGGAGGAAGTGCTTTTGACTGAATGATCGATACTGTGTCAACTGACAATAACGAATTGGAAACATTTCTGAAATAGAATCTGAAATTATTTACACCGGTAAAAAGGTACTGAACTCCAACCTGTCCTTTTACTTCAAGGTAAAGTGTATCCTTTTTATAAAGATTAAATTCTGCATCCATGCCAAACGGCAGGTTGAACAAATAAGGATATGCTCCTTTGAGATCTACCTGCGTTGCCCGTCCGGGCAACTGGTTAAAACGCAGATTAACTGTCTCCCCTCTTCCAAAAGAATTGATAAGGTTCAGCCTTCCATCGCCGGTAACCAGCAATTTTCCATTAGTCGCGCTATTAGGTAAAACACCGAGAATGAAATCGAAGCTGCTGGCATTTTTTTTCTTCAGGTATAAAAGCAGGGCGGCTCTGTTGTTACTGAACTGAAGCTGTGACGGGCGTTCTTCACTGAGAAACGGAAGCTCAGTAAGTCGCGAGGTGATTTTTTTAATTACATCTTCCTGGTAAGGAGCCGGTAGCCGCAATCCGAGATAATTGGAGAGGTACTTATTTGCAATCTTAACGTCGCCTTTTACAAGGATGCTGTCAAGTGTTATCAGTTTGTTTTTTGTGATGAAAATTTTTGCACTTAGTTGCTCCCCGCTCCCGCGAAGGCTATCCAACCGTACAGCGGCAAACGGATAACCATTGTTTTCGCAATAAGTAAGCAGCTTGTTCAGCAAGGTTGCTACCTCCTGACTGCTGAATGGCTGGCCGTTGTATAATTTTTCACGAAAGCCAATCCTGTCCAGAATCACATCATCAGCATTTCCATTGCTGAGCTTCGCCCATTTCCATTGTTTGCCGGTATAAATTGTTGCAATAAATTGATTCGAATCTTTTTTCACGCCAGTGTAAGTAGCTTCCAGATAACCTTCCTGATAAAACGTGTTCAGTAAGTTTTTCATCTCCTGATTGCATGCCACTGAATCATTCAAACTTCTTTTGTAGGAAAAATCCTTCGTTAAAAAGCCGCTATCTTTATCAACAGGAATAATCTTAAGCAGGAAATTTCCCTGTGCATACAGGATGGTGCCTGCAAATAAAAATATAACTAAAAGCACATAGCGCATGTAATCTTTTCAGGGAATGAAATCACAAAACTATCAATGAATAACTACAATTCTACCATCCTCTTGCCTGTTGCTCAAAAACTATTCAAACGCTCTCCGTTCCCTTTAGATTATGCTCATTTTAATTACCGGCAAATCAGATAACATAGTTATGGCCGGTATTTACATACATATTCCATTCTGCAGACAAGCTTGTCATTACTGCGATTTTCATTTTTCGGTGAAGCAGGAATATAAAACGGCAACTGTTGCAGCTATTGTAAAGGAAATGGAACTTCAGCAACATTATCTTGGCAATGAACTTATACATACTATTTATCTTGGCGGCGGCACACCTTCGCTGCTCAATCAATATGAATTGAATTCCATTTTTGAAAAACTGTACCAACGTTTCGATATCGATTCGAACGCGGAAATAACACTGGAAGCGAACCCGGATGATTTGACCATAGAAAAAATTGCTGAACTGGCGCAGTTGCCTGTTAACCGTTTGAGTATCGGCATTCAGTCTTTTGATGATGCGGATTTGAAATGGATGAACCGGGCGCACAATGCGAAGCAGGCCACTCATTCAGTCCAAGCTGCTCAGGACGCAGGATTCGACAATATCTCCATAGATTTAATGTATGGACTGCCGGAATCAAACGAAGAAATGTGGGAACAAAACATTTCTAAAGCACTTGAATTAAACGTGAACCATATCTCCTGTTATTGCCTGACGGTGGAACCCAAAACAGCACTTGCACATTTTATCTTATCAGGAAAAAGCAAACCCATTAATGAAGAACAATCGGCCAGGCAGTTTGAAGTGCTGATGAAAAAAATGAAGGAACAGGATTGGAAACATTATGAGATCTCCAATTTTTCAAGTGATGATCTTCATTGCTCAAAGCATAATACTGCGTATTGGCAGGGGAAAAAATATTTGGGACTTGGGCCATCTGCTCATTCATTCAATGGCGTTTCAAGACAATGGAATGTTTCGAATAATCATCAATACATGGAAACAATAAACAATGGAAAGACCGGATTCGAAAAAGAAATACTCACTCCAACCCAACAAATCAATGAACGCATCATGACGCAGCTCAGAACCATGTGGGGATTAAAGCTCACTGATTTTGCTGCACCTGCTGCTGATTTGATTCGCGATAGCAGTCGTGAATTTATAACAGCGGGATTTGCTTCACTTGAAAATAATGCGTTGATATTGACGGACAGTGGAAAATTGATTGCCGATAAAATTATTGTGGACCTGATGCTGGAGGAAGATTAACTTCTCTCGTCTGTTTATTTCCCTTCGATAGGTTCCAGGTTATTAAATCCTTTAGCAATTATTTTGGTGGATGGCAGTGATTTTTTTAATGCTTCATAAATCTGAGCATTCAGCTTATTATAACTTATATCCAGCACTTCCAGTTGCTTCATGTGCTGCAGTTGTTTTGCCGCTCCAAACAGATCAAGTGATTCATTAAAACTAATGTTGAGATTTCGAAGTCCACTGAGCTGATCGAATCCGGAAGGTAATTTTTCGAGGGTATTGGCTTTCAGATCAAGACTTTTCAATTGGTGAAGCAATACAAAACTGTCGGGCAATATAGTGAGCAAATTGTTTCGCAGATCGATCGTTTTCAACTGCGAACAGCGACTGAGGGAAGCAGGAAGGGCCCGAACCACCTGATCTCTCATGCTTAACACTTCAAGCAGTTCCAGGTTTCCAATAGATGATGGAACCATGCTGATCTTATCAACAGGATAAGCAAAAAAATCAGCATCCAGATGCAATTCCCGCAACGATTTGAGTTCGCCAATCCAATCAGGAATTTTATTGATGTGGTTGTGATCCAATTGCAATACCTCCAGGTTGACCAGTCCGCGAATGGCCGGAGAAATTTCAAAAAGTGTGCACCAACTCAGGTTCAATTCTTTCAGATGAATGAATTTTGAGATGGCAACAGGAATGGCGATAATAGAATCGCCACTTAAATTCAATACTTCAAGCTGTATCAGTTTATCAAACCCGGAAGGAAAATTCCTTAGCTTGTTTCTTCGTTGCCCATCACGGTCCATTCCTAAATCGAGCTCCTTCAGCAGTACTAACTTTTCAATCGATCCCGGAAGCGACGTTAATTGATTGCCACTTAGATCAAGCCTTTCCAGTGAAGTTAGATTACCAATTGATTCAGGCAGCGACTTTAGTTCGTTGGATGAAAGTGATAATTGCTGTAAGGAAGTAAGCGATACCAACTTATCCAGCTCAAGTGTATAATTCAACAAAGGATTATTGCTGAGATCAAGAGTTGTAAGTGACTTCAGTTCTTTTAAATTTTCAGGTAAGATGCGCAGCCTGTTATCAGCAAGATTCAACCACTGCAGATTTTGCAATGCATCTAAATCAGCAGGAACCGAAGTCAGCAGATTATTGGAAAGATCAAGCGCAATCAATTGAGGAAGGAGCTGTAGACGTCCAGCTACCGTAGTAAAATCCAACGTCCTGTTAAATGATAAATTCAGGTATTGCAGCCGTTTGCAATTACCGATAGCTGACGGTAATGTGGTTAGCAAATTGGATTTCAGGTTTAGTGTTTGAATATGCTGCAGCTCACCAATTTCATCCGGCAATGATTTCAAATTGCAAATACTGATTTCAATGTATTGCAAATCAGGTAATGCGCTCAAACGATTTAAGACCTGTTGCCAGTTCACATTCAGGCAATACCGGAAAGTGATGCCTTTCAGATGTGAAAGCTTTGAAAAATTTTCAGGCAATTCACGCAATGTATCCTGCTCTAAAAAAAGATAATGGCAGCGCTGCGGATTTTTTAACGCAAGATCCACACGATAGAAGGTACTGTCACTGTCGTAAGGCACTTCTTTTAGCTGACTTGCTGCTGTTAATGGAAACAAAAACAAGAGCAGCCAAAAATGGAAAGGGCTGACATGCACATTTCTAAAAATTGTTTTCTTCATGCCTGACGTTCAGGACGCATCTGTGGAAAAAAGATCACATCCTGGATAGAGGGTGAATTGGTCATGATCATGGTTAACCGGTCAATACCGATTCCCAAACCTGCTGTTGGCGGCATTCCATATTCAATGGCCCGAAGAAAATCTTCATCCAGCATCATCGCTTCTTCATCACCGCGCTTGCCCAATTCAAGCTGTTCTTCAAATCGCCTGCGCTGATCGAGCGGATCATTCAGCTCGCTGAATGCATTGCACATTTCCTTGCCATTGCAAATGGCTTCAAAGCGCTCCACCAATCCGTGTTTGGTACGATGTTTTTTCGCAAGCGGCGACATTTCTACGGGATAATCAGTGATGAAAGTCGGTTGAATCAAAAGTGGTTCGCAATGTTCTCCGAAAATCTGATCAATCAGTTTTCCTTTTCCCATGGAAGCATCTATAGGAACATGCAATTGCCTGGCAGTTTCGCGCAATTGATCTTCTTCCATTTCACTGATATCAATTGTAGTAAAATGCTGAATCGCTTCAAACATGGTGTAGCGTTTCCAGGGACGTTTGAAATCAATTTCATTGCTTCCGACCGTAACTTTTGTTGTGCCGTGTAAAGCCAGTGCAATTTTTTCTACCATCTCTTCCACCAGGTCCATCATCCAGTAATAATCTTTGTAAGCCACATACAATTCCATCATCGTAAATTCAGGATTGTGTGTGCGGTCCATTCCTTCGTTGCGGAAGTCTTTTGCAAACTCAAACACGCCGTCGTATCCGCCAACAATCAGTCGCTTAAGGTAAAGTTCATCGGCAATGCGGAGGTACAAGGTCATGTCAAGCGTGTTGTGATGCGTTGTAAACGGTCGCGCGGCGGCACCGCCGTAGATAGGTTGCAACACAGGAGTTTCCACTTCGAGGTATCCTTTCTCCAGTAAAAAATTGCGCATCGATTGCAGCAATTTCGACCGCAGTACAAATACTTCTTTCGAACGTGGATTCACATTTAAATCAACATAACGTTGACGGTAACGCAATTCAGGATCGGTAACTTCATCAAATACATGGCCTTCTTTTTCTTTTACAACAGGAAGGGGCTTTAATGCCTTACTCAATAACTTCAATGATTTCACATGAATGGAAGTCTCTCCTGTTTTCGTGACAAAAACATATCCTGTCACACCAATAAAATCGCCGAGATCAAGCAGCTTTTTAAAGACTGTATTGTAAAGTGTTTTATCTTCTCCGGCGCACAGTTCGTCGCGACTCACATACAATTGAATTTTTCCTGCAGCATCCTGCAGCACAGCAAAAGATGCACTTCCCATAATGCGTTTGCTCACAAGTCTGCCTGCGATAGAAATTTCTTTCCATGCTGCTGCATCCGTGCTGTTAAGGTAATTGCCAAGAATATTCGCCGAAGAATTGTTTACCGGAAATCCTTCTGCCGGAAACGGATCAATTCCCAGCGAAACCAATTCTTCCAATGCCTGCCTGCGCTGTATTTCATGCTCACTAAAATGTGTCATAGTCTGTTTAATTGTCGGCAAAAATAGTTTTTCGCAATGAGTACTTTGCATGCAGTGTTGAGTTTTTGCTGAACAAATACAAAGTAGTTTCAGCAATTTTATATGTTGCACAAAAATTAGACTATCAATAACGCGGTTCCCACTTCTGATCTTACAGTGCAGGCCAACAAGAATATTCAAATTCAAAAATGGGTGGTGGCCATTGGCATTGTCTTGCTCATTGCAAAGTTTGTGGCCTATCTGCTCACGCATTCGAATGCTATTCTTACAGATGCATTGGAAAGTATTGTAAATGTTGTAGCAGGCGGTATTGGCCTCTACAGTTTAAATTTATCTGCCAAGCCGCGTGACGCTGATCATCCATACGGACATGGCAAGATTGAATACATTTCAGCAAGTATTGAAGGCACGATGGTATTGTTTGCCGGTTGTATTATTATCGGAAAATCGATCTACAGTTTCTTCTATCCGCAACCTCTTCATGATCTGGATACAGGCATTATCATCATTTTAGTTACTGCTGTGGTCAACTTTGTACTTGGTGTGCTTTGCATCCGTCAGGGCAAAAGATCAGGTTCACTTGCCTTATCAGGAAGTGGCACGCACCTGCAATCTGATGCTTATTCCACACTTGGAATTATTGTGGCTTTGATCATTATAAACCTGACAGGACTTAAAATCTTCGACAATATTATTGCCATTGCTCTGGGAATATTCATTTGCTTCACCGGTTACCAGGTTTTAAGAAAAGCCATTGCCGGAATTATGGATGAAGCTGATTATGATCTGCTCAGAAAAATCATTCTGCAACTGAACAATGAAAGGCGTGATGAGTGGGTGGACCTGCATAATATGCGTGTGATTAAATATGGAAATGTGGTGCACATCGATTGCCATCTTACGCTGCCATGGTATATAAACGTACGTGCTGCTCATGAGCAGGTCAGCAATGTTGATGAGACGGTAAAGAAAGATCTTGAAAATCCGGTTGAACTATTCATCCATACTGATGCCTGCATTCCGCCGGTTCAATGTTCCATTTGCATCAACAAGAACTGTGATGTAAGGGAAGCTCCGTTAGAAAAAATTATAGTGTGGAATCTGGAAACATCTCTGCAGAATAAGAAACACGGATTTGAATGATCCTGCATTTAAATTGCCTGCATCACTCTTTTGATCTCAGCAACCAGGTCATCCATTTTGAAAGGCTTGCCGATATAACCATCCATTCCGGCTTTCAGATACTTTTCACGATCGCCTGCCATGGCATAGGCTGTTATCGCAATTATTTTAGGTGCACTGTTTTTAAACCTTTCGCGTATCAACATGGTGGTTTCTTCTCCACCCATTTCAGGCATCTGAATATCCATTAATATCAGGTCGATTTTTTTCTCATTCAATGTTCGCAGCACATCCATCCCGTCTGCTACGGCATCTGCCCTGTAACCAAGTATAGCTAGAATACTTAAAAGCAATTTTTGATTAATCACATTGTCTTCAGCAATCAGAATACGGAGTGGCAGCTCTATTGCGAGTTTACCATTGGATTTTGATTCGTGCTGTTTGCTCATCTCATTGAAGTAATGGAAAAATTGCTATTGCCAATATGAATTTAGTTAACAATACCGGCTTCGCCGCGACTGTTTACCTATTAAGCCATTTAACAATTTAATTTAAATGAAATGCTTTCCTGATCTTCGCAACATAATCCAGTTTCTCCCAGGTAAAGAATTCGACTTCGCGGAATCTTGCCTTTCCATTCTTCCCGATGTTCACTTTATGCTTATACGGCGTTTTTCCCATGTGTCCATAAGCCGCCGTTTTACCATATATAGGATTGCGTAATTTCAACCTTGTTACAATCGCATAGGGACGCATATCAAAAATCTGTTGTACGATTTCAGCGATTTTTCCGTCAGTCATCAACTTGCCATCAGCATCTTTAATATTGGTAGTGCCATAAGTGGTGATATACAACCCAACAGGATTTGCAACTCCAATTGCATAAGCAACCTGTACCAACACCTGGCTGGCTACACCTGCTGCTACCAGGTTTTTAGCAATGTGCCGGACAGCATACGCAGCCGAGCGATCCACTTTGGAAGGATCTTTGCCGGAGAAAGCACCACCGCCATGAGCGCCTTTGCCACCATACGTATCAACGATAATTTTTCTTCCGGTTAAACCGGTATCACCGTGAGGACCACCAATCACAAACTTCCCGGTAGGATTGATGTAATATTTAATGTCTGTTCCAAAAAGTCTGGTGATGCGTGCCGGAAAACTTTTTTTCACTCTTGGAATGAGATATTTCTGAATGTCATCAGCAATCATCTCCTGCATCACTTTATCAGAATCAAAATCATCGTGCTGTGTTGAAATTACAATCGCGTCAATACGTAACGGTTTGTGATCATCACTGTATTCAATGGTAACCTGCGATTTTGCATCAGGCCGAAGGTATTTCATCACCTTACCTTCTCTGCGGATAACAGCCAGTTCTTCAAGGAGTTTGTGTGCAAGATCAAGCGCCAGCGGCATATAGTTATCCGTTTCATTCGTCGCATAACCGAACATCATGCCCTGGTCACCGGCACCCTGGTCTTCCTTTTTCTTCCGTTCCACGCCCTGATTGATGTCAGGTGATTGTTCGTGGATGGCTGTTACAATGCCGCAGGAATCGGCATCAAACATATATTCAGATTTGGTATAACCGATTTCGCGAATCACCTTTCGTGCAGCCCGCTGAATGTCCACATAGGCTTTCGATTTCACTTCACCGCCCACTACTACAAGTCCGGTGGTTACAAATGTCTCACAAGCGACTTTAGCGTTGGGATCCTGTTTCAAAAACTCATCGAGAATGGCGTCTGAAATCTGATCCGCTACTTTATCCGGATGACCTTCCGAAACAGACTCCGAAGTGAAGAGGTATGGCATCGAATGATTTGAATTTTTTTGAGAAAGTGTGCGAAGATAGGGCAGCCAACTGAATTATCCGATTAATATTTACACATCACTGTATGGTGGTTTTCCGTGTAAATCCGTGCCCCCGTGGCAAAGAATAAAAAAACATTTGCCACGGAGGCACGGATTTGCACGGAGAACAAGAATTATAAATTGCCCACTCTAAATTTTATTGCACTACAATCTGCTGCGTCGCAAAATGGCCTGATACGGTAATAATTTTGAACAGATAATTTCCTTTTGGAACGTCATTCAATATTATCTTCCCTTGTTTAGTGTGATAGTAATATTCCTTGATCACTTCGCCCTGTTGATTAATTAATTGTTGCACGTGCGGAACTTCATTTCCTGTTAAGGAAAAATTTAATTGAATGGTTGCAGGATTGGGATACAGATGCAAATTGCCTGAGATATTTTCAGGATCATGTATACCGGAATACCATTGCTTTTCCACCTTAATATTGTCAATGATCCATCCATCGTAATTATCAAAAATGCCATCTGAATCAAAGTTGAATCTAACCAGGATGGTATCAGGAGTCATATTATCGCGCTCTGTTTCAACACTAAAATACCAATACCATGAGTAAGACGAAAATACCCAATCAGATGAAATACCTGATACTATATTACCATCCAATGAAGAATTTGGTGTTTGCAAAAGCGGTGGGTCCCAATAAAAAAAAGTATAGCCATACCCATTTGCGCCTTGAATATCATAAGTGTCTACCATTGCAATCCATGAAATTCCATTGTCAATAGAAAAAGAAACAGAACCCGCATCATTCAATACGCTGGCCTGATATTTATGCCAGAAAGAAAGTTCCGTCCGATTCCAATCTACTGCATATCCAATGTTATTGGTGAATTTCAAGGTAAAGGCAGAATTATTATTCACAGGATATGGATTCAGCGTATCCGTTTGAATAGCGTTAGGCGCAGAAAATGCATTTCCAAAAAATGGTTTCTGAGGCGTTCCTATCTGCCAGATGTTTTGCTGCGCCGTATCAAATAAAAACTCACAATTAATAAGTGTACCGTCAAAATCACATTCGGCAATCTGCATTGGATTTTGAGCACGAACGCTTATGAATGAGCTGCAAACAAATAGAAAAACGAATATTTTTTTCATGATAATGATTTTTATAAAATTACGGTTTATCCAAAGAAAGTAACCGGATAAAATTTACTTTTGCAAAATTCTTTTCCTGTGAAGATTCCTGCAGTTCTGTTACTTGAAGATGGTACCGTATATCACGGTTTTGCCGCTGGTGCCATTGGTACCACCACCGGCGAAATATGCTTTAATACCGGCATGACAGGTTACCAGGAAATATTTACCGATCCATCTTATTTCGGGCAGTTACTGGTGGCAACCCATGTGCATATAGGAAATTATGGTGTGTTTGAAGAAGAAGTTCAATCCAACTCCATCAAAATTGCCGGTCTTGTTTGTAAAAGTTTCAACACTTTTTATTCAAGAAAAATGGCGGGCAGCGGCATACAGGACTATTTCATCAAAGAAAATAAAGTGGCCATTGAAGGCATTGATACGAGAGCACTGGTTCGACATATCAGAAGCCGTGGTGCTATGAATGCCATTATCTCTTCTGAAACAACAGATCTTGAAGTGTTGAAAAAACAATTGGAAGCCGTTCCTTCCATGGCCGGCCTCGAATTGTCATCGATTGTGAGCACTACAACGGCTTATGAAGCGGGTGATATGAATGCTGAATTAAAAGTCGCGGCCCTCGACCTTGGGATCAAGAAAAATATTCTGGATTGCATGGTAGCGCGGGGCATGCAGGTAAAAGTATTTCCTGCAAAAACTTCTTACCAGGAAATGAAAAGCTGGGGTGCTGACGGATACTTTATCTCCAACGGACCGGGCGATCCTGCAGTGATGGATTATGCGATTGAAACCGTAAAACAAATTCTGAGTGACGATCAACCTTTATTCGGTATTTGCCTTGGCCATCAGTTGCTTGCATTAGCGAGTGGTATTCCTACTTTCAAAATGCACCACGGCCACCGCGGATTGAACCATCCGGTGAAAAATATAATCACAGGTCGTTGTGAAATCACCTCACAGAATCATGGCTTTGGTGTGGATCCGGATGCGATTAAAAGATCGGACAAAGTGGAAGTAACACACATCAATCTGAATGACCGTTCTATTGAAGGTTTACGATTAAAAGATAAGCGAGCTTTCTCTGTGCAATATCATCCTGAATCTGCTCCGGGTCCGCATGATAGCAGGTATTTGTTTGATGATTTTGTGAGTATGATGCAGGAGGTGAAGGTCTGAAGAGTTTGAAGGGTTAGGGTTGGTTGGATATTCTTTTAGACTTTTAGTTTTGCAATAATTTGTTCTGCGGCGATTCTACCTGTTGCTGCACCGCCATTCATAAATCCCTGGAATTCATAGCTGCAATGTTCACCGGCGAAATAGAGGTTGCCAACCGGGCGAATCTGCGTTCCGCACATCGTTGTATACTGACCGACTTTATAAGACAGGTAACTGCATTTTGAAAATGCATAACCCGGCCAATACCAGCGCTGGAAATTTCCGTTAAACTGGTTCGAAACTCCCGGAAAAACACCATCAAGAGCAGGCACATATTGTTTTTGCAAATCTTCCAGTGAAATATTTCCGCAATCGACTCCCGCTTTTCCTCCCAGAAAAATGGTATAGCCACCTTTACCTGAATTATTGTTTTGCATTTGTGTATGGTCGTATCCATTCATCATACCATTGTCCGAAAATGCATAACCGGCATAACCCTGTTGGCGCCAGACCCTTTCATTCACACCAATAAAAAGTTTGGAATTGGTTCCGTAGCCAACATTTTTAATGGTATTCATTTTCCAATCAGGCAATGGAACCTTGATATCCACTTCCCGCAAGGTGGTGAACGGAATGGTCATTAATACAATATCCGCCACTGTATTGATTTCTCCCTTACCTCCTATTCTAAAAGTGAGTTCATAACGGTTGTCCGGATTCATACCAATGGCAGTCAGCAAATATTCTTCGCGGATCTGTTCATTTAGCTCCGCAGAAAGCGCATTACAGATTTTTGAATTCCCACCCACCACTGAATATCGCTCATCACTGTCGCCATATAACTTCACCTCCTCTCCATTACCCGGATCAAAAATGGAAAGCAGGTTAATGGCTGATTGTTCCGATGCTTCCATTCCATATTCCGCTGTATAACTGGTATTGATAAATTCTTTGAACCAGCCGGTGAGCCCTAATTTTTCGGTGTACGCGGTGATAGAAATATTGTCAAGTGCTAAATCAGCAGGAGTATAGGTATCGAAGGAAATGATTTCCGAAAGGGAATCAATATCCGCTTGAATTTGCGCTGCCACCGGATGAATGGCTTTCACCACATCAGCAAGCACATACCGTTTTCCATCAAAGAAACAGGCAAACTCATTCAATCCCAATTCACTTGGTGCCTGACGATCAATTAACGGAAGATTGAATTTCGTGGCAAGGTTCAGCATATCAATATGCGTGCTGTCAATAAATTCACCACCCATTTCTGTCCACAATCCATCACCCATCATACCATCAACCGACATAATGCGGCCACCGGTTCTCGGACTTCCTTCATAGATCTGTGCAATCAATCCTGCATTCTTTAAAATATAAGCCGCATGCAATCCGGCAATGCCACCGCCGACAATGGCAATAACAGGTTGTGTTTTCTGATTCACCGGTTTGCAGGCTTCATACAATCCGACCGCTCCGATTACTGCTGCAGCTTTTGTAACATCGAGAATAAATTTTCTTCGAGTGATAGAATGACTTTGTATATCACCAGCAACAGATTCAAAATCTGTAGTTCCTTTTTCGTTTGCATTTCTTGAAAGCTGAAATGCTTTCCTCAGTTGCTTGAGGGCGTTGTTTTTTACAGCATGAAGTGGCATCGGTTTTTCATTTATAGAATCTTATCCGACAATATTGCAAAAAATATGGTGTCTTCAAAACAAACGCAAAATCTTCCTTATAACCTAAATGGCTTTCATAGCAGACAATTTTTTTAAGAAGAATGAATGACAATCGCAATCCGACGGTCAATGCTTTTAAAGCGTGCCAATGTAGCTGCGATTATTTCCAATGAATGAAAGCTGTTCCGGCTTTTCCTGAAAAATGCCATAGACAGCAGAACCACTTCCGCTCATGGAAGCATACAAAGCTCCTGATGCATACAGTTGCTTTTTTAACGCTTCGATTTCGGGATGTTGCCGGATTACAATTGCTTCAAAATCATTGACAATAATATCTTTCCAGGAAGATACAGGTTGCTGTAGTTGAATGGTAAAATTATTCGCATCATCCTCAGCGGAAATGGAGTTATTGGCTTTGGAATATTCCTGAAAAGCCCACGCTGTATTGACAGCTATTTCAGGATACAGAATTACAATACAATAACCTGACAGATTCATTTCAACCGGAGCTAACTGTTCTCCTTTACCAGTGACGAACATTGGTTTATTTTCAATAAAAAAAGGGCAATCACTTCCGAGTTGCAAAGCATATGCTTTTAATTCGTCGTTGGTAATGTGCAATTCAAAAAATTCATTCAACATTTTTAAGGTGAAAGCACCGTCTGATGAACCACCACCCAAACCTGCTCCAATCGGTATATTTTTGAGGAGTACCATTTTCACAGGAGGTAATTCATATAGTTGTTGCAATAAGTTATAAGCCTTTACACAAAGATTATCAGCATTTGAACCATTAATCATTATTCCTTCAGTCTGAAAACCAAATTCATTTGAGCGAACTATTTCCAATGCATCGCACCATTGTACCGGATAAAAAACGGAAACAAGATTGTGATAACCATCTTCCCGCTGGTTAAGGATGCGAAGACCGATGTTGATTTTGCAGGTAGGAAAAGAAATCATTCGTATTGAACAAATGGTTAAATGGCTTCATGGTTAAATGATTGTGTGAAAGCCAGACTGTATGAATGGGTTTGTAAATACAAATTGATACACTGGATTTTTAATTGAACTTTTCCCGCTTCATTAAATAGGGCAACAGTACAGGCCTGAATCCTTCATTCACATCCGCTTCCACCAGGTCAATCTTAAATTGTCCGCAGCGCAATTTCAGTTGCTGATAGAAATCCTGCATTTGCTTCACATAACTTTCTTTCACCTGGTTTGGGTTCAGTTTCAATTGTTCTCCGGTTTCGAGATCAATAAAACGATAAGGCCGGTTTACAAAATCAAACGACATTTCTTTTGATTTATCCAGCACGTGAAAAAGAATCACTTCATGTTTATTGTGCTTCAAATGCTGCAAAGCGGAAAACAATGCGAGGTATTCATTACTGTCAGTGAGCATGTTTTCAAACATATCACTAAAGATGACCACCATCGACCGCCGGTGAAGTTTTTCCGCCACTTCATGAAGACAAGCAGCCGCGGCGGTTCTCTTTTTTCCGGGTTCACGTGTCATCACATTTTGCAATTGTCCCAATAATAATTTATTGTGAACGGAACTGGATTTTACGGTGCTGTGCTGTTCAACATGATCGGAAAAAATAGTGAGTCCGAATGCATCTCGCTGCTTTTTCAATAAATGCATCACAGAAGCTGCCGCCACACAGGAAAAATCAATCTTTCTTAAACCGCTTGCTGATTCTTTCGCCTCCGGAAAATACATAGAAGAAGAACCGTCCAGCACAATCTGACAACGCAGGTTTGTTTCTTCTTCAAACTTTTTCACATACACACGATCAGTTCGCGCAAGCACCTTCCAATCAATGTGTCGTGTTGATTCTCCCGGATTATACAATCTGTGTTCGGCAAACTCTACAGAAAATCCATGAAACGGGCTTTTATGCAATCCTATCAGAAAGCCTTCCACCACCTGCCTGGCCAGCAATTCGAGGTTTTCAATTTTACCAACTTCACCAATTAATTCTTTAGAGGGTTCCAATTATTTTCGTTTTAATTTTTCCTGCAAAGTGCTGTTTTCTGGTTGAATGGAGTAAACGCCTTTTCCTGGCAAGTAATCTTTATCATTTTGATAAAATAGTTATCCTGTTAAACAGGTAATGTTACAATCATCGAAAGTAATTCCACATTTTCACATTGGCAAAACTAATCTTATTATGCTTCGCAATTTAAAAGGCAGGTACTTTGAAAACAGGTGGGAAATTACATTGTTACTGATAGCATCTTCTGTATTCGCTGTCGGACTTGAAGCACTTCGCATCTTTCTGAGCGGGCACCACAACTATTTGTATTTTGTCTGGAATCTTTTCCTTGCATGGATTCCTTATTGCATCGGCATTTACCTGCCCGTTTCTTTTCACGTGATACGTTCCAAATTTATTATCTATCTGTTATTTATTGTCTGGTTTCTCTTCTGGCCAAACTCTCCTTATATGCTTACCGATTTGCTTCATCTTAAGGAAAAACAAAATATTCCACTTTGGTTTGATTTGGGTTTGATCCTTGCATTCGCATGGGCCGGACTTATGCTTGGCTTTCTATCATTGATCGAAGTTCAGAACCTGGTGCGAAAAAGAATGGGTCGCATTGCAGGGTGGATCTTCGCTACTGTCACGATCTTAACAGGAAGCCTGGGTATTTACATTGGGAGATATGTCAGACTGAATTCATGGGATGTTGTTGGTAATCCTTTGCGCGTGTATGCTGATATTTTTGAACACTTTTCTGACCGTATGCTCCGGACTGAAATGATTGTGATGACGCTTCAGTACGGTATATTTTTGTTTCTGGGCTATCTTACTATAAAAATCATTATCAAAATACCTGATCGCATGGCATTGTGATTTTTTAATTCTTACCAGGAAAACCGGTGTACCACTGATGGTTTCCTTCCTATCATAGTCGACTTATTTTCGTGCATGCTTTGCAAATACTACCAGTGTTTATAGTTGCTCTATCTCTAAAGAACATGGAATTTTATTCGCGTACCAAGGAACTTTGTTCACATTACGACTCCTTTTTCAACAAATACTTGGCGAAACACTACAATCATTCTACTTTTGAAACTACCATAAAATCCGCTCCTTCAACTTACCGTTGAATTTAACTTGCATACATGAAAAGTTTTCTCTTATCCATTTTTTTACTGCTGTTCTTGCTGTTTAAAAATAGTGCCGGTCAATGTATTACAGATCCAAATTTTAAGGCAGCGATTCAGACTGCTTGTCCCACTTGTATTGATGGGAGTAGTGGCTGTCTGCTACCACCCGCTAAAATGTTGATTGAATTGAATGTTGCCGGAAAAAGCATCATTGATATTTCCGGCATTGAAGGATTTACTGCCCTGAAATCCTTCTATTGCAATAACAATTCCATTACCACTATTTCGCAACTTCCTGACTCCCTTCAACTCCTGTATTGCAGTGATAATGTGATTACAAGTTTACCGGCTACATTACCAATCAAACTCGAGCAGTTAAAATGTGAGAATAACCTGCTTGCTACGCTTCCGCCTTTACCTAATTCACTTCAGACACTGTTCTGTTCAGATAACTTGTTGGGCGAATTGCCTGCTTTACCCAATAACATGGATAACCTCACATGCAACGACAATCACCTTTTTACACTACCACCATTACCTGCACATTTAACATCCATCCATTGCAATCTGAATCAGCTCTATCAGCTTCCTGAATTACCATCAAGTCTTAAAAAGCTTTTCTGCACGCAAAATCAATTGATGTCCTTACCGGCATTGCCTTCATCCCTTACTAATCTGGATGTTAGCGGAAATCCAATTGCCTGCCTGCCTGAACTGCCTTACGACCTTCAGTCCCTGGTATATGATTTTACGAATATCAGTTGTCTTCCAAATTTTCCGGCTATCTATGAGTATCTTTCTCCGCTTCCGCTTTGTATAAACGGCCAGCCGAATAATTGCGCCCTGCATCCTACTGTTAGCGGCAATGTCTTTGTCGATTTTAATGGAGATGGATTCAAAGATGTTGATGACATCGCATTTCCTGGAATAGCCGTAAAAGCAAGCACTGAAAACTGGGCAGGTTATTCAGATCAATCAGGGGCTTATGCTGTGAATGGTGGATTTAGCGGCACCTATTCTTACAGTGCTGTACTTCCCCCGGGAAATTATACTGTTAACCCTTCAGTGCCTTATTCTATTACATTCAATGATACGTCGGGTCAACAAGTAAACAATATTGATTTCGGCATTCATCCTGCTGCTGATGTCTATGATCTTGGAATCAGCATTGCTCCGGGACAAATAGTTTCAGGTGTTAAATGTAATTTCTACATAACCTATACAAATAAAGGGCCTTATGCCGTCAACGGCTCTTTGGTATTTCAGCATGATGAAGCGATCAGTTTTCTCGGAGCCGATATTACTCCATTCCTTCAAAACGGCACAGTACTCACCTGGATTTTTTCAAACCTGCAGCCTTTCGCCTCACAAACCATTACTGCAAAATTTGATGTTCCGGCAAGTGTTTTGGCAGGTTCAAGTCTTTCGTTCTCTGCACTCGGAATTATAAGTGGCGCAACTGACATCTATTTAAACGACAATTCAATTGCTGATTCTGTAATCGTTAGCGGAACCGGCAACACAAATTACAAAACAGTAAATCGCACGGAAATTATACCCACCGATCTGGCTGATGGCGATGAGGAAATTGAATACACGATTTATTTTCAGAACACAGGGAGTAACAACTCCCAAAACCTCGATATCTATGACACATTAAGTGCTAACCTGAACACTTCCTCATTCGAAATGCTTGGGTCAAGTCATGATGGTTCTTTAAGCGCGAAAAGTGTTGCCCAATATTCCGCTCATCCACTGGTATTACATTGGAACTTTAGCGATATCAAGCTAGCGTCTGCTACAAACGATCCTCTTGGAAGTCGTGGATTTGTGAAGTTTAAAGCCAAGCCACTAACGACTTTAACGCAGGGTAATAAAGTTCTCAATAAAAGCATTATTCAATTCAGTAACAATGTTAATCCGGTGGTTACCAATACGGTTACAACCAATATCATGTTTCCGGTTGGTATGTTTGAATTACAAAGCGGAACGGTTGAATTATTTGCTGCGCCCAATCCATTCTGCAATACCTTACAGGTAAAATACCATTTAACAAAAACGGAAGAAATCAGAATTTCAGTTTTAAATATATTTGGAGCAGTCTTACTGGAAAAAGTGATACCCGAAAGCCAGGAAGAAGCCGTTGATATAAATCTTGATGGGCTTGGGTCAGGAACTTATTTGCTTACTTTAAAGGGGAAGCATAGTAATGCGACAACACGGTTATTAAAAATGTAAGTTTAACAAAAGATTATCCTGAAGACGATTCAGCCCCTTCTGATTCCATTGAAAGAACAGAAAGGGCTGAATCGTTTTTACTTAAATGAACTATGACAAGTGTGACTTCAATTTTGATTCTAGCACAGACTTCGGAACTACTCCAACCTGCTTATCTACCATCTGGCCATTCTTGAAAAAGAGAATGGTAGGAATGCTCCTGATGCCATATTGGGTTGCTGTTTCAGGATTATCATCCACATTCACTTTCCCAATTACCACTTTACCCTCATATTCATGAGCCAATTCCTCAACTACAGGACCTATCATTCTGCAAGGTCCGCACCATTCGGCCCAAAAGTCAACGAGTGCAACCTGGTTACCATCCAACACAGTTTCTTTGAAGTTGGAATCTGTTAATTGTAATGCCATTGTAGATTATTTAGTTTTTAAAATCGATAAACTAATTAAACAAGCAGATTGATTAAAAGTTCCTGCCTGAAGGAGGCGTCAAAATTAAGCTTTAAGTTTTGAAAGCAACCCATCCGCTACAGATTGTTGACAACCTGAGCACAAGGAGTAAGTAATTTTATTCATTGTCATCCCTCTTATCCAGCTTTTGTGATAACCGGTAACAAACCGGTCTCTTACCCGGAGATTCCTCCATAATTTTCCAGCCAATTAAATCATTCTTAACCTGGTTGGCATACAGTTCAAGATCACCATCAAAGTGATGGCCTATCTCCTTTTTCAAATCAGTAATTAAAGTTGCCATAGTTGCTTCTTCCCTGCGCCACAAAATGGTGATGATGGTTTGACGAATCAGGTCCCGTTTCAGAAGGTCAGGTTGAAAGGAAGGTGGTTCTGCAGACTTAGTGATTTTTTTCTTCTCCCTGGATTCACGTTTAACAAGAGGAGCAGCACTTCCGCTTTTCGGCGTTTTTTTCTTTACTGGAGTTTTCTTCACAATGGTTATTTAAATATATGAGACGGTAAAGTAAGATTTCCGGCAACCATTTTTTATTTCCGGTAAATGATTTGAGCGAGCAATTTTCAATTCAGCTTCAATTCCACCTCAGGAAATTCGTCTACCATATGCATAAATTCTTCACTGAGATTTACGGTTGCTTTCTGAGCATTGAAATTGAGTGAGAAATTATCAGATTTATCATTAACCTGAATCGCTACCGGAAAGTTGCCTTTGTATTTGGTAAATAATTCTTCAATTTTCAAAATCAGCTGGTCATTCACATCATTGAGTGAGATATTCAATGTCACCCTTTTAGTCAACCGTTCTCTGATATCCTGAAGCAACTGGATGGATGAAATTTTAAGTTCATACCGGTCTTCTGAATTGTAACGAAGCTGGTATTTTCCCTTCACGAAAAGCATAGTTCCTTCAACAAGAAAATGTTTCAGCTTCAGGTATTCTTCACCAAATAAAACAAGCTCTGTGGCTCCGGTAAAATCCTCAATGCTGAACGTGGCGAATGGTTTCCCGTTTTTGCTTACCCTATGCTCCACGGTAGTGATTATTCCTGCTATTGCGGCCTCCTGATTTTTATAATTCTCGAGATCAGCAACGGTGCTGGTACAAAAATTATTCATCTCCATCTTGTAGTCTTCCAGCGGATGTCCTGATAAATAAACGCCGGTTACTTCTTTTTCACGTTTGAGCTTCACCAATGCAGGCCATTGTTCCGTCTGCGGAAGTACCGGATTCCGCATTTCTTCATGCGCAACCTCCCCGAAAAGTGTTTGCATTTTCACATTAGCTCTCGCCTGGTCAGCGGTTGCATTTTTAATCGTCTTTTCTATTGCAGAAATGGTTTCTCCCGGAAGCGTAGCAAAATACTGGGCACGATGTGTTCCTTCAAAGCAATCGAATGCTCCGGCAGCCGCTAAACTTTCAGCCGCTTTCTTATTCAGCGAACGCGAACTGACCCTTTTGGTGAGGTCAAACAAATTTTTATAGGCGCCTTTATTTTCCCTTTCTGCAACGATTGCAATAACCGCTGCTTCGCCAACGCCTTTAATGGCAGACAATGAAAACCGAATCTCCCCTTTTTTATTTGCAGTAAACTTCAGTTCACTTTCGTTAATATCAGGGCCAAGTGTCGGGATATGAAAACGCTTTGTTTCATTCAGGTAATATTGGGTGTCTTCTGTTGAACCCATGTAATTAGACAACGTAGCGGCCATAAATTCCGGTGGATAGTTGGCCTTCAGATAGGCAGTCTGATAAGCAATTATTGCATAGCCGGCAGAGTGGGAACGGTTGAAACCATATTCTGCAAATTTTTCCATGATGGTAAATACTTCTTCCGCTGATTTGCCTTCGATTCCTTTTTTCTTCGCGCCTTCCACAAAAATGGCCCGTTGCTTTTGCATTTCCTTCATGTCCTTTTTACCCATCGCTCTGCGAAGCAAATCTGCTGCACCCAACGTATATCCGGCCATGATTTGCGCCGCCTGCATAATCTGCTCCTGGTATACCATGATGCCATTGGTGGGCTTCAACACTTCTTCGAGCAATGGATGCGGGTAAGAAACTTTCTTGCGTCCGTGCTTCCGGTCGATATAGTCAGGAATATAATTCATAGGGCCAGGACGATATAAAGCATTCATCGCAATCAGATCTTCTATATGTGTTGGTTTTAATTCCCGCAGGTACTTACGCATACCAGGCGATTCAAACTGAAAAATACCAACTGTGTCACCACGTTGAAACAACTCATACGTTTTTAAGTCATCATACGGAATCTTATCAAGGTCAATTTGGATGCTGTGATTTTTCTCAATATCTGCCAGTGCATCTTTCAGAATAGAAAGGGTTTTCAATCCCAGAAAATCCATCTTCAGCAGACCGGCATCTTCAATTAACTTGCCTTCATACTGCGTAACAAGCAAGGTTGAATCCTTTGGAGAAATAACAGGAATGTGATCTCGTATATCGCTTGGAGCAATGATGACACCGGCTGCATGAATGCCATGGTGCCTCGTACAACCTTCGAGGGTTTCTGCAATACGAATTGTTTTTTTTATCAGCGCATCAGGACTGTTACGCAATGCCGCAAGCTCTTTCACTTCGCTGTAAGCACGCTTAAAACTCATGCCTGGCATTTCCGGAATCAGCTTGGCAATACGGTTTGATTCTGCCAATGGCAAACCCAATACTCTTGCCACATCACGTATTCCCGTTTTGGGACCCATCGTTCCAAAGGTGATGATCTGCGCAACCTGGTTTTGCCCATATTTTTGCACCACATAATCAATCACGCGTTGTCTGCCGGCGTCATCAAAGTCAATGTCCATATCAGGCATTGAAACACGTTCCGGATTAAGAAAGCGCTCGAACAACAAATTGTATTGCAACGGATCAACATTCGTAATGCCGATGCAATAAGCGACTGCTGAACCGGCCGCTGAACCACGTCCCGGACCCACCCAAACGCCTAACTTTTTTGCTTCGTTGATGAAATCCTGAACAATCAAAAAATATCCTGAGAATCCTGTTTTTTCAATAATGCTTAATTCATATTGCAACCTTTCACGAACAGCTACTGAGATATCATCATACCGTACTTTTGCTCCTTGCCAGGTAAGGTGTTCAAGGTATTGCTGGTTGGAAGTATAACCAGCAGGCAATGGAAAAAAGGGCAGCAGGATCTTTTTCTTCAGGTCGAGCGGTTCAATTTTCGAAACCACTTCCATGGTATTGTCAAGTGCTTCAGGAATATCAATGAAGCGCTCTTCCATCTGCGCTTTTGTTTTAAAGAAAAACTGGTTGTTAGAAAACCGCATTCTTCCAGGATCATCAAATGCTTTGTTGGTTTGCAGGCATAGCAGAATATCCTGTGCTTCTGAATCTTCCTGATTTACATAATGTGAATCATTGGTTGCGATAACTTTCACATTGTATTTTCTGGCAAACCTGATGAGCACCTGGTTTACTTTGTCCTGTTCAGGAATTCCATGGCGTTGCAGTTCGATGTAGTAATCTTCACCAAAAACATCTAACCATTCTTTTAAAATCGCTTCTGCTTCAGCTTCTGATTTATAAAGAATGTGTTGCGGAATAATTCCTGCAAGGCAACAACTGGTGGCAATCACCCCTTCACTGTGTTGCTTTATCAGTTCAAAATCAATTCTTGGATTGTAGTAATAACCGTCAATAAATCCGAGTGAACAAAGCTTCATCAGGTTTTTATAGCCGGTTTCATTTTTCGCAAGCAAAACCTGGTGAAACGATTTTTTTCCACGTGTTCCATCTTCATCATTTCCAAAACCTGCAATCAGTTCCTTTTTAAAACGGTCTGGCACTATATAAAACTCGCAACCTACAATCGGAAGTATATTTTTTTTGTGCGCTTCTTTTACAAATTGAAATACACCGAACATGTTACCATGATCGGTGATCGCAATGGCTTTCATCTCCTCTTTAACGGCTTTATCCATTAACGAAGAAATATCAGCAGCTCCGTCGAGCAGTGAGTATTGTGTGTGACTGTGTAAATGACAAAAATCAGGCATGCTCTATTCGTTTTTTAATTCATAAAATCTGTATCATATAAAGTAATAATATTGCCATCCTTACTGCAGGAACAAAAAAAACTTTGCTGATCAATTGCATTCCATCAGGTACAGTTACTTTGCTTTGTATCCCATTTCCAATAACATCTTTACCACTCTTTCCTTTTGTGCTCCCTGTATCAGGATTAATCCATCCTTGGCACTGCCACCCACTCCGCATTTCTTTTTCAGCACTTGACCAAGCTCCTCAAGATCCTGCGTGGAACCAATAAATCCATCCACCACTGTTACCGTTTTACCGCCCCGGTGATTTTTTTCAATTCGTATGCTAAGGTTTTGTTGCTTACCTGGTAAAGTTCTTGAGGTTTCTACTTCTTGCTGCTGATACTGATATCCCGGATCAGTGGAAAACACAACGCCTTTAAGGTGCTTATTTTTATTTGACACGAATTGAAAAATTGAAAAGTGAATGAATTACAACCTTCTTTCAAATATCACATCAAAGTTAATTGAAACGGAATAGTGTAACCGTTCATTTTTTCCACAAATAAATAATCAATCACTTCCGCTTTGATGCTGACATATAGAGGATAGATTCTTTCTAATGGATTAACATTTCATTCACTTATTAATTTCTATTTTTGCCCACTTTCATTTCAAATCGCCATTCCACACGCATATGAAATTCTACCATTACACATTATCCATTTTGCTTTTGCTTTGTTGCTTTCTATCCTCCGGTTTGTATGCACAAAGCATTTCACAGGTTTCAGCTATCGGTCCATCTTCTGCGACTGTAACCTGGCAGGGATGTAATGATAACAATGAAGCGATACGTTACCGGTTGGATGGAACTTCGGATTGGATCACTGTTTCTACCGGGACGATATCCACTTTCAAGATTCCAAATCTCCGACCCAAAACACATTACGAGTTTGAAGTAAAAACAGGTTCAGTAAATGGTGTGGAAACCTGGTCGGCTGGTGAAAAAATACTTACAATTGGAAGACCCAATCTGCTGGTGATCATGGCTGATGACGGACGTTATGATAATTATACCGTAAACGGCGGCCCTGATTTTTTTCCTTCACCCAATATTAACAGTATAGCAGAAGAAGGTGCCAATTTCAAGTACTGTTTTCCAGCATTGTCCCTTTGTTCACCCAGCCGTGCCTCACTTGTCACCGGAACATATCCTCATCACCATGGTGTATTTGGCAATGCTGTTATTGATACATTACTATTGCCAACAGTTGCAGAAATATTACATGATTCAGGTTATTATGTTGGTCTGGTGGGGAAATATGGTTTTGATAAATGGCCCATTCCGGGTTATGATTACTGGCTTCAATCAGCAAGTGATCCTTATACCAATGTAATTTATGACACACCAACAGGTCCAACATTTATTCCCGGACACAAAACCAATGTTTTCACCAATGGAGCGAAAGATTTTTTGAGCTCAGTGCCCGATGATAAACCATTTTGTCTATTCCTTTTTCACAAAGCCCCTCATGTGCCTTTAGACCCAAGGCCTGATGATACAACCCTGTTTCTTACGGATACGATGCCGTTTCCTGATGACTTTTATCCATACACAGAGGCATTTCCCAGTTACCTGTATGATTGCCATGCGTTCATAAACAATACGGATACGCTTGCGTACGAATGGCTTAAATACTATCAGTTACTGGCTGGTATTGATTGGAGCGTTGGAGTAATCTTAACCAAGTTGGAAAATCAGGGTAAACTCGACAGCACGTTAATCATATACACCAGTGACAATGGATTGTTGAAAGGCGAGCACCTTTTGCGTGGCAAACAAATTCCGCAGGATGAATCATTGCGGTTGCCCATGTTTATCAGATATCCGGCTTGGTATGCCCCAAACACAAAAATTACTGATGAGATGGTAATGAATATTGATATCGCACCTACGCTTATTGATGCTGCAGGCTTTAATAATCCTGCACAAATGGATGGATGGTCCATTCATGACATTACTACCGGAGTAAAACAACGCAAGCAATTCATGTATGAATTTTACAATAAGGAAGAATGTACGCCAACCCTTCATGCAGTTCGCTCATTTGATTACAAGTATGTTTTTAATTCCTGTGACAATGTTGTGGAAGAGTTTTATGATCTCATCAACGATTCATTGGAAACTTATAATAAAATCAATGTTCCTTCTTATCAGGCCTTGATTCAGGTTTATCGTTTAAAGCTGGATTCAATGCGCAAGTTTTATGGAGATACCATTTTGGTAGATACCATAATCAATTGTGAATTGTACAACGGAATAGAAACCGAAGGCGATGAAGAAACTGAATCAGGAGTGTTATATGCAACTGTTTTTCCAAATCCCGGAAATGATCTGCTAAACATTAACTGGTCATATGTTTATACTCTGCAAACAGAAGTAACTATTACTGACATCACAGGCAGGATCATATATTATAAATCTTTCCGGTTGGGAGAAGAGCGAACGATTCTGTTGCAAACGATGGACTGGCCGACAGGGATGTATGTTATTTCTATCAATGCAGGCAATGAACAGAAAAGGTTAAAGTATGTTCGGGAATAAAATATAGTAGAATCCATTTATAGGCTATCTTCTTACGCACGCTGAAATCCTTTCCTGTGCAGTATGCTTAAATTGTTTATGCTCAGTGAATATTCCATACATCAATAGCCTTATTGATGCCTATATCTGCTAAAGTAGTTTAGCTTTTAAACTGAGATCAAGGCTACGATAGGAATGTGTTAAGGCTCCTACTGAGATATAATTAACACCTGTTGATGCAATATCACGCACTGTTTCCAGTGTAACGCCACCTGAAGCCTCAGTTTCCACTGTGTTATTAATTATTGCAACTGCACGGCTTGTGTCTGACAATGAAAAATTATCCAGCATAATACGATTTACATAACCGGATTTGAGGATCAGTTCAACATCTTCAATGGACCTGGCTTCTATTTCCACTTTCAGTTTTAGATTCTTTTCGTCCTGGTATCTTTTTACCGCTTCAATTGCCTGTACAATTCCACCGGCATAATCGATGTGATTGTCTTTAATCAAAATCATGTCGAACAAACCGAACCGGTGGTTGTGTCCTCCGCCGATCTTCACTGCCCATTTTTCTGCAGTGCGGAAGAGTGGTGTAGTCTTCCTTGTATCGAGAATAACAGTGTTATAACCCTCCACTTTTCTTACATACTCATTAGTAAGTGTTGCAATACCGCTCATACGCTGCATACAATTGAGCGCTAATCGCTCGCCTGTTAAAATCGAACGAGCGTTACCGGAAATTTCGAATGCAATTTGGCCCTTATTAATGGTAGCGCCATCATTGATGTGTATCTTCATTTGAATCGTCGGATCCAGATACTGAAATATTTTTTGCGCCAATTCAACTCCCGCTAAAATGCCGTTGTCTTTGATATGCAACTGTGCGTTGCCTTTGGCTGAATCGCTTATACACGAAAGGGAAGTATGATCGCCTTCTCTGACATCTTCTTCAAGCGCAGCTTGTATAAAATTTCGCCAATACACTAGTGTTGCTTTTCGAATCTCATTTCCTGAATAGTAGAGGTAGTACCTTTCTGCTTAACATAAAAATAAACTCTGAAAGACTGCGTGGTGGACTTTAACGGACCAATCCCGTAAGATGAACCTTCACCGGAATTTCCCCTGTGCACTACTTCAAAGGACTGCACTGGATTTTTGGAGAAAAAATCGCGTAATACCATTTCAGCCTGCACTTTGCTATAGACTGATTCCTTATCAAGGATGGTGATTTCAACATTTGAATCAAAATACCTGGCAACTTCTTTTGAATTCCCGCTTCTTATTGCATTGGCAATATTATCAACGATATCAATGTTGGAAAAAACAATAACCGGAAAAGAAAGCAGTATAAAAAGTAAAAAACCTTTATGGGAAGGTAATTTCATTACAAATTAATTTTACAAATTGTTAACAAAAACACTGCCAACACCATTATCTCCGGTTGTTGATCAGGATTATCGTTCTTCATTGGAAACGAAGATAGTAAACTTTTGAATGCTCTTTTGATGCCCGAATGGCTGGCTTTAATAATAGAGCCAATATACTGCTTCATGTATTGTGTTGTAAATTTATCGCGAAACTTAAGGGTTCAACAAGCTTTTCTATGAATAAGAAAATGATTTTGATGATAATGGATGGTTGGGGCCACGGTGCTCATCCGGCGAGTGATGCAATATACCAGGCAAATGTTCCTTTCGTAAAAAATCTGTATGCGAAATACCCTCATTGTGAGTTGATCACGTGCGGGGAAGCCGTGGGTTTGCCTGATGGCCAAATGGGCAACTCTGAAGTAGGTCATATGAATATCGGAGCCGGACGGATAGTTTACCAGGAACTGATGCGCATCAATAAATCGATTGAACACAAAGAATTACACAACAATCCAGCATTGCTGGAGATGATCAGCTACGCGAAAACAAATAGCAAACCGCTTCACCTTTTGGGTCTCGTTTCTGATGGTGGTGTGCATTCACACATTAATCACCTGATGGCATTGTGCGATGCTGCAAAGGAGCAAGGACTTGAGGAAGTATATATTCATGCATTTACTGATGGTCGTGATACTGATCCGCAAAGCGGACTGGGCTTCTTGGCTGCATTGCAGCATCATCTTGATAAAAGCGTTGGACAGATTGCTTCTGTCACAGGGAGATATTATGCAATGGATCGCGACAACCGTTGGGCGCGTGTGAAGATCGCTTATGATGCATTGGTTAAAGGTATAGGTGAGAAATCAATAAATATTTCAGAGAGTATAAATAAATCTTACCAGGAAAACATAACGGATGAATTCATCAAGCCCATCATTAAAGTAAATTCAACGGGTGAGCCGCTTGCCACCATTAAAGAAGGTGACGCAGTAATTTGTTTCAACTTCAGAACAGATCGTTGTCGTGAAATTACGCGCGCTCTTACACAGGAAGATTTTCCGGAATTTGAAATGAGAAAGCTTTCGCTTCGCTTCACCACCATGACCATTTATGACCAGACTTTCGAAAAGGTGGGCTTTATATTTTCAAACGACAACCTGAATCATACGCTGGGAGAAACGCTGTCGGAAAAAGGACTTAGCCAAATCCGCATGGCGGAAACAGAGAAATATCCGCATGTTACTTTCTTTTTCAATGGAGGAAGAGAAGAACCGTTTAAAGGCGAATACCGCTTCATGATTCCTTCTCCAAAAGTTGCTACTTACGATTTACAACCCGAGATGAGTGCCATTGAAGTAAAAAATCTGCTGATCGAGAAATTGAAAGAGCTGCAACCCCATTTCGTATGTATCAATTTTGCCAATGCTGATATGGTGGGGCACACCGGCGTGATGGCTGCTGTAAAAAAGGCGGTGGAAACCGTCGATCAGTGTGTAAAAGAAGTGTTGGAAACCGCACTTGCAATGGACTATGCTGTATTGCTGACTGCCGATCATGGCAATGCTGATTACATGATCAACGCGGATGGCAGTCCCAATACAGCACATACACTAAATCCGGTTCCATTGTTTCTAATTGACAATTCTTTAAAAATGAAATTGAAGAATGGTAAGCTTGCAGATCTTGCGCCAACCATTCTTAGCATAATGGGAGTTGATATACCAAAAGAGATGACTGGTGATATATTGACTTACCAACTATAGAATAAATTCGCTTTTTCACACATTCTTTTCAAAAAGCAAAATGAATAGTACAACCTCTTTACTGTCAAATTCATTGATGATTTTTTTAACCGCAGTATTGTTTACCGTTACTGCCTGTAACGCTCCTCCGGCCATTGCAGATAAAAAGGCATATTTTGATCTTACTGGTTTTTTGGATCAGCAGATAGCATTGCTATATAAAGATTCTTTCATGGTAATGAAAACTTCGAGCATTAACCAAAATACGGAACAACACGAAATGCCATGGACTGACTGGCGTAAGGAACTGGCCGTTTTTTATGCTTCCGATATTAACAAGGCAGCTTATGTCGGAAAATATGAAGTTGACACAATGATGGTTGATAGCACAGAAAAAAAAATTATCTATAAAAGCAGTGACGCTGATTTCAGAACATTGCTTATGGAAGTCACTTATTCCCTGACAGACCAAAACGTTACGCTCATTCATATCAGCAACTATTCGCACAATATTATTTATACCAACAGCGAGGAGCTCTATTTTAAGCCCTTAGAAACCTACATTATAAAATCAACTCAGTACATGAAGCTTTTTGGCGAAACTATATTTGCGGTAAAAGGAGATTTTGTTCAAAAAAAGCGCTCTTACTTTTAATCCGGATTTCGTAAAAAATCAGGTTTCGTAACCCTAAGGTGTAATAAGATCCTTACTCAGTTATGATTACTTTTGAAAAAAAACATTCACGTGAATTTTGCGATTTGTGATTTATCTGTGATTCCATTGCGTGCGGACACTTCGGACAAAAGTGAAATGCTTTCGCAAATACTTTTCGGAGAAGTGGTAGAAGTACAGGAACGCACCAAACAATGGTTGCGTGTCCGAACTTTTTGGGACAGTTATGACGGATGGATAGATGAGAAACAAGTGCAGCCCATTACCCAAAAAAATTTCCGTGAAATTACTTCTGCCGCAAATTCCTGTTCGCTTGATACGACGGGATTTGCTAAAAGCAAATTCCGTACACTTCAACTGCTAGCAGGTAGCTCCTTGCCTTATTATCATGAAAACAAATTCAGGATAAATGAAGAAGAATTTAATTTCAGCGGAGCCGTTACTGATCCGTCAGCGCCCAATATTTCACAACAGATACCGGAGTTCGCATTGAGATTCCTGAATACACCTTATCTCTGGGGAGGTCGATCTGTTTTTGGAATTGACTGCTCGGGATTAACCAATGTGGTTTTCAAACTCGCCGGAATACAATTGCGGCGTGATGCGTGGCAACAAAGTGAACAAGGCGTATTGGTTAGTTTCATTGATCAGGCACGCACAGGCGACCTTGCATTTTTCCATAATGAAGAAGGAAAAATAAATCACGTAGGAATAATTCTTGAAAATCAAAGAATCATTCATGCTTCGGGCCGTGTCAGGATTGACAACATTGATCACTATGGTATCTTCAATGAACAGCAAAAAAAATATTCGCACCAGCTAAGGTTGATTAAGAGAATCATCAGTTGATGCTTTTTGACAGTTGAAATAAAATTACATGTATCAATTTTGAAGTGGCGTGATTAAAATTCTTTTGGCAGAACAAATCAGGGAGGCGGACCGCTATACCATTGAGCACGAACCAATCAGCAGCATCAACCTGATGGAACGCGCAGCTTCAGCATTTGTTGAATTATTCATCGCAACCTATTCTACAACAAACAGCATTCATATTTTCTGCGGATACGGCAACAATGGAGGTGATGGTCTCGCCATTGCGAGGTTGCTTTTGCAAAAAAATTATTCAGTTGCAGTTTATCTGCTGGCTGATAGTAAAAGTTATTCCGCTGATCTTTTAATCAATCTGGAAAGGTTGAAGGAAATAAATGAGCACTGCATTCAGTATGTGGCAACTGCTGCCGGCTTGATTGAATTAAGTGCTCATGATATTACAGTTGATGCACTTTTTGGTTCGGGTCTGAACAGGTCGCTAACTGGTCTTGCAGCAGACCTCGTGAGTTTTCTTAATAAACAGAAAAACATCAAAGTTGCAGTTGACATTCCAAGCGGACTATTTGCGGATATTGTAAGTGACGGCCTTATTTTTTGCGCACATCATACCATTACTTTTCAGCAGCCAAAACTTTCCTTCCTGTTTCCGGAAAATTTTTATGTGGTTGGAAGATGGGAAACAGCAGCGATCGGTCTGCATAAAGATTTGATTGCATCAATAACCGCTGATCACTTTATAACAGAGCGGGCAGATGTACAAGCGATGCTTCCAGATCGCGGAAAATTTGATCACAAAGGAACTTTCGGCCATGCCTTTATTCACGCAGGCAATCATGGCAAAATGGGAGCTGCTGTTTTATGCAGTGCCGCATGTATGAGAACCGGCGCAGGTCTTACCACTGTTCATGTTCCCGAAACAACGGAAAGCACTTTGAATATTGCAATTCCGGAAGTGATGACATTAAGCTATTCAGAAAAACCAAGAAAAGGATTCAATTGGACAGGATTTTCTGCTGCCGGATTTGGTCCGGGCATCGGCACTGATAAAATTGCAGCAAACATATTTTTGAGTCTTATTAAGAATGTAAATGTCCCTACAGTCTTTGATGCTGATGCGCTGAATATTATTTCAACGCAAAAGAAAGGATTGAATCTTCTGCCAAAGAATTGCATCATCACCCCTCACCTTAAAGAATTCGAACGACTTGCCGGGCAAACAAATAATTGGTACGAAAGACATCAGCGTCAGTTACAAATTTCAAAACAACATTCAATTTACATTGTGCTCAAAGGCGCTTATAGCTGCATCACCACACCGGAAGGATGGAGCTACTTCAATCCTACCGGGAATCCAGGTATGGCAAAGGGTGGCAGCGGTGATGTGCTCACAGGCATCATAACAGGTTTACTTGCGCAGCGATGTAATCCGCTCCAAGCCTGTCTGCTGGGAGTTTATTTACACGGGCTGGCAGGCGACATTGCTGTGAATAAAACATCCGTGCAATCTCTATCAGCAAGCGATATCATTGCTAACATTGGTAACGCTTACAATTCACTGTCGGCTGAATAAAATCAACTCATATATAGCTGGGTTCATTGTTTTGATGATGTTGTATTCGTGCAGCACTCAAAAGAAAACGTCTTCCATAAAACCGCCTGCTTCATCAAAAGAAAAAAGAGAGGCAGCGATTAATGATACTATTTCAAAGCATAAAGGCGCAACCGAAGCTACACTCCTGATTTCTTACCAGGAAGAATATGCAAACCTGCTTGGCACACCAGAAGAAATCAACAATCTTGCGCTCTTCCAATTCATGGATGAATGGATGACAGTTCCTTATAAGTATGGTGGAAACTCAAAATCCGGAGTGGATTGTTCCAGGCTTTCGATTCTGCTGATGAAAGAGGTCTATCACAAAGTAATCTCCGGAAGCTCTGCGGATATTATAAAACAAACTGAACCAGTTTCCAAAGATCATTTGAAAGAAGGCGATCTCGTTTTCTTCAAAATCAACAGCGCCACAGTGAGTCATATGGGCGTTTACCTGGCGAATGACAGATTTCTTCATTCCACTACACAGGCTGGAGTGGTGATCAGTGATTTGAATGATGCGTATTACAAGAAGTATTTTTTTGCTGGTGGCAGCGTGAGATAGTGAATGGTGAAGGGTCATTGGTCAATAGTCATTGGTCATTGGTCATTGGTCTTTAGTCTTAAGCCCATAGAAACAGAGCAAATTATTTTTGGACATTTTTCCAAAAATTCTGGACAAGTGTCTTACCTTTGTTTTTTAAATTCAGTTCTTATGCATGAAGCAGTAGTCAAATCAAAACAGGAATCTGTCAATCATTCTTCCATTTTTTTACGGTACGATAAGAGCATCCGCGATTTATTCGCAATTGTTTCAGAAGCAAAAAAGGGTGTGAATGCCAAAGCTTTCTTTGATATGGTTTCTGTATCAGGTATTGACAAAAACAAGATGGCGGGACTCATGAATGTTTCGCTTAAAACATTGCTGCGATACAAACAGCAAAATAAAAAACTGAGTGCCACAAAGAGCGAACGCGTGCTGAAACTGCTGGCCTTATACAAAAAAGGAAATGAAGTATTTGGAGATACGAATGCATTCCGGAGGTGGCTCGAGAAGCCGGCTTATGGCCTGAATAGCATGACTCCTATTGAATTGATGCACACTTCAGGTGGAATTGATCTGATACAGGAAGAATTGACACGCATCGAATTTGGTGATGTAGCCTGATGATCGAAGTTTTCAGAATTACATTGAAAAAACATTCACGGAAACTGACCGCATCCGGCAATGCTGCACGTTGGAATTCAAAAGGCAACGAAGTAATTTATACAGCCGCTTCCCGGGCGCTCTCTTCCCTTGAAAGCATTGTTCACCGGAGCGGCGAGGGATTGGATGAAAACTTCCGGATGATGGTGATCGCAATTCCGGATGCTGTAAAAATTGATGTGATTACACTCGCTGAATTACCTGATCATTGGTGGGAAGCAAGTCAGTATCGGGCTTGCAGGAATATTGGCGATCAATGGCTTGCAAAAGGCAATACAGCAGTGCTGAAAGTTCCTTCTGCTATTATTCTCCATGAATACAATTACCTGATCAATCCAGTACATCCTCATTTCAAAAAAATAAAATTGAAAAGGACGGAAGCTTTCAGATTTGATCCAAGGATAAAAGAATAAAAATGATTCAGGTCTGTTTTGAAACGATCTTGAAATTCTACTATATCTCCGAACCCTTCGACAACAGGTCGTAACATTAGTCAGGTAAATTTTTTTAAATGATTAATCATAGGAGCTTCTTATAATTACGCACCACATTTTATAACAATGATGGATGACAAACACCCGGTAGACTTTTCAATTTCCATTTCCGCATTAATGTTCTTTTACCTTTCAAGATAATTTTGCCGCTTATCTTTGTGTCATGAACCTCACTCCTCTTACTGCCATTTCTCCGGTTGATGGCAGGTATCGCGATAAAATCAATTCGCTGGAACAGTATTTTTCAGAATACGCACTCATCCGGTATCGCATTTTTGTGGAAGTGGAATATTTTATTGCACTTGCAGCACAAGGGATTCCGGCGTTCAAAACATTTGATCATAACATTGTTGAAGATCTTCGTGCATTGTATAAAAATTTTGCAGAAGCAGATGCAGTCAGGATTAAAGAGATTGAAAAAACCACCAACCATGATGTGAAGGCAGTGGAATATTTTCTGCGCGAAAAATTTGAGGAAATGGGTTGTGGTGCATTTGTAGAATACATCCATTTCGGACTTACATCACAGGATATTAATAACACTGCTATTCCTTTGTCGATGAAGGAATGCCTGACACATTATTACCTGCCACTCCTTGAACATTTGATTGATTTGCTGAAAGAGAAAGCACTCGCATGGAAAAATATTCCGATGCTGGCACACACACATGGTCAACCTGCCTCTCCTACGCTATTGGGCAAAGAATTTTATGTGTTTGTTGAACGCCTGATTGCACAGAAAGATCAACTGATTGCTGTTCCGGCATCCGCAAAATTCGGCGGCGCAACCGGCAATTTCAATGCGCACTATGCAGCTTTTCCGGATATGGACTGGAACGCATTCGCGAATGCTTTTACACAACAAACACTTGGGTTGAAACGATCGCAGTACACAACACAAATTGAACACTACGACAATTTAGCTGCCGCATTTGATGCCATGAAAAGAATCAATACCATTCTGATTGATCTCTGCCGCGACGTTTGGATGTATATTTCAATGGATTATTTCAAACAAAAGATTAAAGCCGGCGAAGTAGGATCTTCCGCCATGCCGCACAAAGTGAATCCGATTGATTTTGAAAATGCAGAGGGAAATCTCGGTGTTGCGAATGCACTGTTTGAACATTTTGCGGCAAAACTTCCTGTTTCCAGATTGCAACGTGATCTGACGGACTCAACGGTGTTAAGAAATATAGGAGTTCCGGTTGCACACACTGCCATTGCGCTGCATTCGCTTTTGAAAGGACTGAATAAATTGATCTTAAATGAGTCTGCATTACAATTCGGCCTTGAGAACAACTGGGCCGTAGTGGCCGAAGCTATTCAAACCATTTTGCGTCGGGAAAATTATCCGGATCCTTATGGTAAACTGAAGGAACTCACGCGCAAGAATGAAAAAATATCACGTCTGGAAATTGAGGCGTTCGTAAGTTCATTAAATGTGAGTGAAGCGGTGAGAAATGAACTTAGAAACGTCACACCATTTAATTACACCGGAAAATTTATTTTATAGAAACCATTTAGCAACTGTGATCATTAAAATTTCCATTGCTCACAGTTGATGTACCTTCCAAATACTTATGTCTCCATTAAAAGAAGGCTATGATTATTACATCAATGAAAACGGCCTGTTTGTTTTTACCGAAGCTTATCATTTGAAAAGAGGTTTTTGCTGCAAGAGCGGATGCCTGCATTGTCCATATGGATTCAATAAGCAAAAACAAACTTCGAAATCAAAACCTGCTGATACCAAATCCAATCCTGAAGTTACTTGAACCGAATTGCTTTTACAGGAGTGATTCGTGAAACGAGGTAGGATGGAATAATCAAGGTGATTAAGCACACCAGCAAAGTTCCCGCATTAATCGATAAAATGTAAACCGGATCAATCAACACCGGGGCAACAGAAACATAATATGATTCTTCAGGTAACTTAATGATCTCAAAATATTTTTGCGCCAGGCAAATTCCAATTCCAAAAACGTTCCCCAACAAAAGACCTAAGGCGGTGATATAAGCTGCCTGGTACAGAAATATTTTCCTGATCATCCAATTCGAACCGCCGAGTGATTTTAATATGCCCACCATGTTGGTTCGTTCAAGAATAAGAATGAGTAAAACTGTTGTCATATTAATAATGGCCACAAGAATCATGAGGATGATGATTACTTTCTCATTCATGGTTTGAAGATCGAGCCAGTCAAAAAGATTCGGGTTTACTTGTTTCATGGTTTTTGCTTCCAGATCCTGGCCAATGTATTCACTGTTGATCACTGTGCCCATCTGATCGAGCTGATTCACATTATTGATAAAGACTTCAAAGCCGCCCACATCTTCACTTGTCCAGTTATTGATTCGTTGAATGAGTGCGATATCAACAATCGCATAGAGACGATCATATTCATCGAGGCCTGTTTTATAAATTCCGGTGATCGTCAGCTTGCGGTATCGCATCGGGTTCTGCACGAAATACACAATCACATCATCGTTCACATGAAGATTCAATCGGTCTGCCGTGGTTTTAGAAATCATTATCTGCTTTTTCGCTGAGGAATCGCCTGCAGTCAAAATATTTCCTTCTACCAAATACTTTTTCAGAAAAGTCCAGTCGAAATCGGTGCCAATGCCTCTTAACACCATCCCTTCCATTTCCTGACTCGTTTTTAAGATGCCGGCTTTGGTTGCAAAAACCTGAATGTGTCTGACTCCTTTTGCCTTTTCCAAACCCGGATAAAAAGATTGGTTTATAGAAACCGGCACTTCTCCGTAAGATCTCCCCTGCTCGAGACTGCGGATAGTAATGTGTCCCCAGAAACCAAAAACTTTTTCACTTATTTCCTGCTGAAAACCGTTTACAATTGCACCAGCTACAATCATTACACCCACACTTAATGCAACGGCAGTAACCGCTACACGAATGATGAGTCGCGAAAACGATTTTCCGGAAGCAATTGCAAGACGACGGGAAATGAAATATGAAATCTTCATTACGAGGGCGGCCAGTTATTTTACCTTTGGCACATTAATCTCAGCGCTAAATTTATGCAAATAAGCAGTTCCCATCTTACTTCCGATTTTTGCAAGACATTCTTCTTTCTTCTGATCATCACTTTTTCCCAATGTCTTCGTCCGGCAATCTCTTGTGCTCAAGTGATTGTTGGCGCAGAGAGAATGGATCAGTATGTTGATTCGCTGAAAGGAAAAAAAATAGCGTTGGTCGTCAATCAAACTTCTTTAGTCGGAAAGAAACACCTCGCTGATACTTTACTTGACCTGGGCATTCAGATAAAAAAAATATTTGCACCTGAGCATGGATTCAGAGGCGATGCAGATGCCGGTGAAAATATTACAGGCGCAGTAGATTCAAAAACAAACATTCCAATTGTTTCCATCTATGGCCAGAAGTTAAAACCCACTACTGAAGATTTAGCAGGAATTGACCTGGTTATTTACGACATTCAAGATGTGGGTGTCAGATTCTATACGTATGTCTCTACATTGCATTATGTGGTAGAAGCATGCGCTGAAAATAATATTCCTCTTTTAGTGCTTGATCGGCCTGATCCAAATGGATATTATGTGGACGGGCCGGTGCTAAGACCGGAATTCAGCTCCTTTGTTGGAATGGATCCTGTGCCGGTTGTATATGGCATGACGCCTGCAGAATATGCGCAGATGCTGACCGGCGAGCAATGGCTCGCTACAAAAAAAGTTTGCGCTTTCAGTTATGTTTTGTGTGAAGGATATGATCATTCCACCTTTTATACTTTGCCTGTTAATCCATCCCCGAATCTCCGCAGCATGAATGCTATTCACCTTTATCCTTCCATTTGCTTTTTTGAAGGCACACCGGTGAGTGTGGGACGCGGTACTGATCGTCCGTTTTCAATTATTGGATATCCGGGATTTACAAAAGGCAATGCGGAATTCAATCCGAAGAGTTTACCAGGCGCAAAAAACCCACCTTACCTGAATCAAACTTGCAAGGGTTTTGATCTAACTGGATTGAATACCGGTTATTTTAAAGAAAATCCACGACTGATGCTCCATTGGCTTTCGGATTTTTACACTTCGTATCCGGAAAAAGATAAATTCTTTACCTCGTTTTTTGATAAGCTTGCAGGCACTGATCAATTGAGAAAACAAATTGAAAAGGGAACGCCGGAGATGGAAATAAGAAGAAGTTGGGAGCCAGCTTTATCAGAGTTCAAGGTTTTGCGAAAAAAGTATTTGTTGTATCGGGATTTTGAAGGACAATAAATTGTTAAACTGTTAAATTTTTGAATTGACGCTTATCAGTGTTACTGGTAAAATTATGGTTGAAAGAGGAAAGAAATTGAGGATTGTGTTTATGGGAACGCCGGAGTTTGCGGTTCCATCGCTTCAGGTTTTACTGGAACATGATTACAACATGGTGGCTGTTGTAACTGCACCGGATAAACCGGCAGGCCGTGGAATGCAGTTGCAGCAATCGGCCATAAAGAAATTTGCGATTGAAAATGGATTAAAGGTGTTGCAGCCTGTTAAACTTAAAGATCCCTCTTTTTTAAATAACCTGAAAGAATTAAAACCCGATCTTCAAATTGTAGTCGCGTTTAGAATGTTGCCGGAATTGGTTTGGCAACTTCCTGCCATCGGAACCTTCAACCTGCATGGCTCGCTGCTTCCCCAATATCGCGGTGCAGCACCGATTAACTGGGCCATCATCAATGGAGAAACAGAAACAGGAGTCACTACTTTCTTTCTGCAACATGAAATTGATACTGGCAAAATTCTATTCCAGGAAAAAATTGCCATAGGAGAAAATGAAACAGCGGGAATGTTGCACGACCGGATGAAGCTCGTTGGCGCAGCATTGGTTTTGAAAACAGTACAGGCGATCGAAACAGAAAGCTATCCTCAAATAGCACAGCAGGAAAATAGTGACTTGAGAAAAGCGCCGAAACTTTTCAACGCTAATTGCTCCATTGATTGGCAGCAACCCGTATCAGTCATCTTCAATCAAATACGTGGATTGTCGCCTTCTCCTGCTGCATATACTTTATTGAATGGAAAAGTCCTGAAGATTCTTTCCGCAAAAAAAATAAGGGCACAGCATGCACTTTCTCCGGGAGCAATAGCTACGGATGGTAAAACATTCCTTCATTTTGCTGCGGCAGATGGTTTTATTGCGGTAGAAACATTGAAAATGGAGGGGAAAAAACAAATGGAGGTAAAGGAGTTTTTGCGTGGTTTTCGCATTGACAACGGATAAGAGCTGACGCTATATTTCCAATTGACCCTGAAATACTTTTTGCACCGGACCTTCTAAAAATAGGTTAGTAAAATGTTCCGGCGATTCTTTTGTGAAATACACCTTCAACTTTCCTCCGGGTGCAGCTACCAGGTATTCCTGATTAACGGTTTCATTCTTCAATTGTAAGGATGCTGCAATGGCAACTGCCACCGTTCCGGTTCCGCAAGACAATGTTTCATTCTCCACACCACGTTCATAGGTACGCATGCTGCATTCATCTCCGGACAGTGTAGCAAAATTCACATTGATTCCTTTTTCACGGTAGGTAGAGCCATACCTTATTTTTTTCCCTTCTGCTAATACATCCACATCATCCACATTTTTGGTAAACCTTACATAATGCGGAGAACCTGTATCCAAGACATAATCGCTGCCTGCTTTCGAAATTTTAGTAACCGGTGTCATCGAAATTTTCACCAGGCTATGGTTGATAATAGTTGCGGTATGAATTCCGTCGATCGCCATAAAAGTGGCAGTTGACTGACTAAAATGTCCTGTTTCTTTTGCAAAAATGACTGCACATCTGCCACCATTTCCGCACATTGAACCGAGACCGCCATCAGCATTGTAGTAATGCATTTCAAAATCAAAATCAGGATGGCGTTCTATCAAAATTAATCCGTCAGCGCCTATTCCGAGCCTTCGGTCACAGAGTTTCGCGATCAATGTTGCTTCCTTTGGAAAATGATGTTGCCGGTTATCGACAAGAATAAAATCATTGCCTGCACCATGGTATTTTTCGAATGTAAGTTTCATGCTCTTGAATCGCAGCAAAGTTGAGTTTTTCAAACAACTTTATTTCAATTGATTGCAGAACAAAAAGAAGGGTAAGAACTTTCCTGTATTGTGTACCTTTTTTCAGAATCTGTTTTAAATTTACAGAGGAGCCTGAAATGGATTGCCGGTTAAAGTTTAGTTAAAATGATGTTTCAGGAAATTTAACTACCCTACATTCGTTCTTCGAGGCATATTTTTTGACAAACCCCGCACATTCTAAAAAACAAAAAAACTATGAATTTGAAAAAACTCGGCCTTACCGCATTTGTCGCCATGATCAGTGCTTTGGTCACTGTTGGAGCCTACCGCTATTTTGATAACAACCAACAACGAACATTTGAAGAAAAGCAGGCAGCTTCTGCCCGCTTTGCGCAGGTTAGTTATTCCGGTGCCAGTGAATTACCGTCAACGCTCGATTTCCGTTATGCCGCAAAACGTACAACTCCTGGTGTGGTACACATTAAGACCAGTTATGCTCCCCGCCAGGTTTCCAGAAATGATCAATACAATCCTTTCAGAGATTTCTTTGGAGATCAGTTTTCACCGTTTGGACAGCAGCAACCTTCTGAGTCATCCGGTTCCGGTGTTATCATTTCTGATGATGGCTATATTGTTACCAATAACCATGTGGTGGATGACGGAGATAAGATTGAAGTAATTCTTGCCGATAAACAAAGCTATGTTGCGAAAGTGATTGGTACAGATCCTTCCACTGATATTGCTTTGCTCAAGATCGATGAAAAGGACCTTCCGTTTATTTCGTTTGGCAATTCAGATTCAGTGGAAGTTGGTGAATGGGTGTTGGCTGTCGGCAACCCGTTCAATCTTGAATCTACTGTAACTGCAGGTATTGTGAGTGCCAAAGGGCGCAACATTAATTTGTTGAGGAGCAGAGACACTAGCGCTGTGGAGTCCTTTATTCAAACAGACGCGGCTGTAAATCCGGGCAACAGCGGCGGTGCTTTAGTGAATACAAATGGACAATTGATCGGTATTAATTCTGCCATTGCTACTCCAACCGGAACCTTTGCAGGTTATTCATTTGCTGTGCCTGTTAATATTGTATCCAAGGTTGTGAATGACCTTATGAAATTCGGAATGGTGCAACGCGGTTTCCTGGGTGTTCAAATTGCGACTCTCAATGCTGAACTTGCAAAATCAAAAGGACTTGATGCGAAAAGCCTGTCTGGTGTTTATGTCGACGGTGTAAAATCGGGTGGTGCAGGAGATGCAGCGGGACTGAAATCAGGTGATATCATTACGAAAGTAAATAGTGCTGCTGTTAATACTTCACCTGAATTGCAGGAACAAGTGTCCCGTTATCATCCTGGAGACAAAATCACTATTACCTATCTTCGTGATAACAAAGAAAAAACGGTAGATGTAATACTGAAAAATAACGAAGGCAACACTTCATATCTTAAAAAGGATGATACCTCTGTTGTTTCCGCACTCGGTGCAGAATTTGAGAATCTCAGCGATAAGGACCTGAAAGATATGGGATTGACAGGAGGTGTGCGGGTGAGTAAATTATCCGATGGTAAACTGAGCAGCAATACGAATATGCGGGAAGGATTTATCATCACCAAGATTGATAACAAACCGGTAAATACCGTAGATGATTTGAAATCAATTCTTGCTAATAAAAAAGGAGGCGTAATGATTGAAGGCCGGTATCCCGATTATCCGGGACAATATTTTTATGCCTTTGGACTCTGACCGTAAGCCACTTTTATTAAAAAACGGGTTGCTATAAAACGCATCCCGTTTTTTTTTGGCTTAATTTTTTCACCGGGAAGTTCATTGGGTTGATAGTTTGGCAGGTGTTGTGATTGAAATTCCTGAATCAAAGCGGCAGCTAATGGAAATTCGAAAGTAATTTTTGCTTTTTTCGCTTTAAAAACCTGATAATACACTATGAATTGCTACCAACTTAATGATTTACAGTCACTTTGTTTTAACTTCGCCGAAATTTTATACTCATGAAAAGAATTCTCCTCCTTAGTGTGTTGCTGTGCGCTTTTTTTGTAGACTCATCACTTGCTAACGTCTATTTTGTAACCAATAACAACCCGAGCGGAACAGGATCTTTAGGTGGCGCAATCACCAGCGCAAACAGTCATGTGGGCAAAGACTCCGTATATTTTAATATTCCTGTAGGAAGTGTGACCAGCAGAACAATTACGCTCAGCGCTATTTTCCCGCTGCCTTCCATTACGGATCCATTGGTGATAGACGGAACTTCACAGCCCGTGGGCGTTAGTTTTGGAATCACCAATGCAAAAATTCAGATCAAAGCCGCTGATTATATTCCTTCAGCCATTGTGATTGCCGCGGCGGATTGTGAGGTGTATGGTTTGTATATCCATCATTTTGTTGACGGTGTAATTATCACTGGAGGCGATTTTAAGTTTGGGGCAGTAAATTTTGGCAATGTAATTAATGATTGTACTTCCAACTGTATAAAAGTAACCAATGTCATCACCGGTTCATTTCTTTCCCTGTTTGTTGGTACCGATACCCTGGGAGCTGCAGGCGCTGCTCCATTGGCAAACGGCATTTACATATCAGGATCAAAGAAAATTACCATTGGGGGAAAACAAGCGGGTGTACGCAATACTATATCCGGAAACAATAATGGGCTTTATATCGCGGACAGTAAATTCATTGACATCCAGGGTAATTACATCGGCACGGATTATAATGGAGCGATGGCAGTGCCCAACACCAATGGAATTGTGATGACACAGGGAACTTATAACTGTGAAATTGGTGGTGATTCAGTGAAGGAGAGAAACCTGATTTCAGGAAATAGCGCTGCGGGGTTTGATCTGGAAATCTACTCATCACTGATAGATGGAAACTATATAGGTGTTGACGCCTCAGGTACTTTGCCCCTGGGCAATGGAACCTATGGCATCTATTTCCGCAATCTTTCTCACGATAACGTAGTCGGTGGAACTACTGCGGGTGTTGGGAATGTAATTGCTTACAATGGAAGTGAAGCGGTGTATTTTCAGAATGATGGCGTAAAAAACATCTCCATACGTACCAATCGTATTTTTTGCAATTCACAGCTAACAGGAACCGGTGGCATCGTTACTAACGGTGGCAATCAGGGCATACTGCCTCCAAATATTGTGATTGTAACACCAACCTATATTTCAGGATATGCACAACCATACGCCCAGATAGATGTTTACGCAGCAAGCGAATGCGAGAATTGCGAAGGTGCTAATTTTCTTACCACGGTTCAAGTGGATGCGACCGGTGTTTTTATTGTCAACGTTGCATCTTCAGGTAAGGTAACCGCTACTTCCAATGACGATGCCGGAAACACCTCCGCTTTTGCAACTTGCCAGGATACCTCAAGCACCAGTTGTATTATCTCCGGTTTTTCAGCGTCATCCAGCGCTGCATGCAGCAATGTCAATATTACATTTACAGATCAGTCACTACCTGCTCCGGGGCTTACCATCAACTCCTGGAACTGGGATTTTGGAGATGGCAACTTTTCTACGGAAACCAATCCCTCGCATGTATATGCCTTACCCGGCAGTTACACAGTACAACTGGTGGTGGGAAGTTCAAGCGGTTGCACCGACACCACTTCACAGATTATCACCATTGCTGAAGGCATCAACACGATTATTTCTGCCGACAGCGTTGGTTGCATTGGCACATTATTGCATTTTAAGGACGTTTCTATTCCGAGTAGCGGCACCTTCATCGTTTCTTGGGCCTGGGATCTTGGCAATGGCACTACTTCTTTCTTTAATGAGTTTGACTATGCCTATGCTGATCCTGGATTTTACACGGTGGTAATGTCTGTATTAAACAGCGATGGTTGCCCGGGAACAGATACTTTAATCGTAAACATACAGGCTGCACCGACTGCAGATTTTTCAGTTTTACCACTTTTATGCCCATTACAACCGGCGGTTTTTACTGATCTTTCAACAGCAGGCATAGGAGACAGCATTGTTTCATGGCACTGGAATTTCGGTGATGGTGATACCAGCATTCTGCAAGACCCTTCGCATACTTATCTTGCAGAGGGCATCTACACCGTGGAATTAATCGTGGAAAATAGCCTTGGTTGCGCCTCAACAATTACTAAAACAGTAGAAGTAATTGCTGGCGGCGATGCCGATTTTACTTTCATTGTTTCAGGCAATACCGTGTTTTTTACCAACACATCTGTATTCCCTGCAGATTTTGATGTGAAATGGAAATTCGGTGATGGCAGCACCAGCAATCAGGTGAGTCCAACCCACACTTTTGCAACAACAGACAATTACCTTGTCTGCATGATTGTAATTGACAATACCTGTGGAATCAATGATACGACTTGTAAAAATGTATTCGTGATTGTGGGTGTGGATGAACCGGAATGGTTGGGCAATACAACTGTATACCCGAATCCCGCTACCGACAGAATTATCATCGACAATCTGCCCGCTTCAGCAGCTATTCAATCAGTTCGCCTGGTAAATACTATTGGAATAGAATTAAAAAGCTGGAAGGGTTTAAACTTGAACACATCAGTTTTGGAACTTCTGTTGCCCAATACTGCAAATGGTTTATATTATTTGGAAATGAATGTGGATGATAAAATTTATATGAAGAAAATACTTATACTGAATCCTTAAACAACTTTACTATTTAAATTATCATAAAATGAAATTCAAACTCATACTTTGCTCGTTGCTCGTAGCTTTTCAATTCGCTAAAGCAGATATATACACTGTTGTAAATAATGCTGATAGTGGTGAGGGTTCACTTCGTCAGGCAATAACTGATGCTAATAATCATGTTGGACCTGACAAGATTGAATTCTCCATTCCCGATTCTGATGTGCTGTCAAGAACTATAACACTTGAGTCACTATTGCCTGATGTCAGCGGTCCAACAATTATTGATGCCACCACACAAGGCGCAGGAAACGCGTTTGGGATTACTTATACCCGTATTCAACTTACCACTCAGGTAGCAGGATTGAACCAGGCATTTTTGTTCGCTGCAGATTCATGTGAAGTGTATGGTTTTTTTATTCATAATTTCATAAACGGCATCACTGTTTTGGGTACCTATGTTAAAATAGGTGCCATTCAAAAAGGCAATGTGATCCTAAACTGTAGCACTTCAGCCATTTCCATTCAATTTACCAATCATGCTGCATTGCAGGGTAACCTGATTGGTGTGGATACAATGGGCGTGATGATGACCGGTGCAACAGGTGATGGAATTCAGATTGTTAATACTTACCTCGTGAGCATTGGAGGAAAAACACTGCTTGCCAATAATGTCATCTCCGGAAATAACTATGGCATCAAATTGCAGAACGCGACTTTCGTAGATGTCAACAGCAATAATATCGGCACCAACCCTGCCGGACTGATTGCACAACCCAATGCATACGGCATTTACTGCACTGGCGTCAACAACAATATTGAGATTGGTGGTGACTCGTTGTTCGAACAAAACGTAATTTCAGGAAATACAAATGCCGGTATTTACGGGGTGCTCTCCAATTCAGCCATCGAAGGAAATGTGATTGGTTTGACCATAACAGGTGAACCACTGGGCAATGGCACCAACGGTATCTATTTTAATTTTGGATCTACAGACAATGTTATTGGCGGTGAATTATTAAAAGGCAACACAATCGCGAAAAACGGTCAGGAAGCGATTGCTTTTCAAAATGCAACCTGCCAGCGAAACACCATAACAAGAAACCGGATCTATTGTAATTCTGCCGTTTCCGGATCCGGAGGCATTAAACTCAATGGCGCAAACAGTAATATTAACGCACCACAGTTATCGATTGTAACTGCTTCGGGGATTGCAGGAACCACTGTTCCGAATGGCATTGTAGAAATATTTGCAAATGATACCTGCACTTTTTGTGAAGGAAAGAACCACATCGCAACAGTAACAGCAAATGCAAACGGAGCATTTATTTATAATGCTGCGATCTCCGGATCTGTGACGGCAACCGTTACTGATGCTGAAGGAAACACTTCCGCTTTTGCTACTTGCGCTGATACTACTATTGGCAATTGCATTGTGGCAGGATTTATTACTTCCATTGTGCACTGTGAGAATCAACCCGTTTCATTTCTTGATCAAACGGTCACTGATCCATCAACAGAAATTTCATCCTGGGATTGGAATTTTGGTGATGGTGTTACATCTACGGAGCCTTCGCCGGAACATGCATTTGCCACTGACGGAACATTTTCAGTTCAGTTAATTGCAACCAATTCAAACGGTTGTTCAGATACTATTATCAAAAGTATTGTGATCAATGATTTACCAGTGGCTGATTTCAATGCACTACCGGTAGCCTGTGTAAATACCGCAGTACATTTTGTTGATGCGTCCACTGGTGGAACAGGCGGCAACATTTCATCAAGAAACTGGGACTTTGGTGATGGATTTAGTTCTACCGGTGTAAATCCTTCACATACATATGATAGTGCCGGAATTTATACAGTAACACTTATAGTAACCAATTCTTTCGGATGTACCGGATCAACAAGTAATACTGTGGAGATAGCGCCTAATGCTGTTGCATCATTTACTTATGAAGCATCAAACCTGATCGTTAACTTCACCAATACCTCTACTTTTAACGGTCCGCACGCATCGGAATGGGATTTTGGTGATGGCAACACCAGCACACTTGAAAATACCGTGAATGCTTATGCCAATGCGGGAACTTACAATGTGTGTTTAACGGTGTATGATTCACTTTGTCAATCAGAAAGCACAAGCTGCAATCTGCTTGACATTGTTACCGGCATTCAGGACCTTGAAAATCAGGTGCAGGTTTATGTCTATCCCAATCCTGCTAAAGATTACCTGATGATTAACTATAGCAGTGCTGATTTGAAGAATATCCGGCTTACTGCGCTGGAAGGCAGCATAGTTTTATCTACCACCGGTCAATCTCTTACGCAAAATACAATTCGCATTTCACTGCCTGAACTTGCCACCGGCTTGTATTTGCTATACCTTGAAACTGATAAAGGAGTAATTGCAAAAAAGATTGTTATCGAGTAATGCTCCAATAAGTTTTTCCTCATAAGATTTTATAAAACGCCCTTGAAAATTTCAGGGGCGTTTTTATTAATTTTTTTTGCTCCCTGAGCGCAGCCGAAGGGCGCAAAAAGGGAGGGCCCCCCGCCCCCCCCGCCCCCCCCCGCCCCGGCCCCGGGCCCCCCCCCCCCCCCCCCCCCCCCCCCCCCCCGCCGGGCCCGGGGGGGGGGGGGGGGGGCGCGCGCAAGGAGGGGACCCGGGGAAAAAACCCCCCCCCCCCGACCCCGCCCGGGGACCGGACTAACACCCCCCCCCATCCCCGCGCAAAAAAAATGACGAATCATATCCAAAAAAACGTACCATGCATTTTCAAAAATCCTCACGCTTCGACTTCGCTCAGCGACCGGATTTTATTCACTTCCCTCACCGGCTGAATTTTTTTTGCTCCCTGAGCGCAGCCGAAGGGCGCAAAAAATCTGAATCATTTTCAAAACACCGCACGCCTTGGCACTTAAGTTTAACATATGCTGTCCTTTATCCTAATTGAATTAAGCATTTTTATCCACCTACTTTCTTAATCAATTCCTACCTGTATCTTTGCGGTTTCACCGGTTTTGCAGCATTCATATTTTTCTAAAGCATGAATGGTTAAATTTCACGGTAGAAAAATTAAAATCAAATTCTTTTAATTTATACTCTTCAACTCTTAATCACACAACCAATGGAAGGAACAAAAATTACGATGAGCCGCGGGAACCTGAAAGTCCCGAATGATCCGATCATCCCGTTTATTGAAGGCGATGGAACGGGTGCTGACATCTGGCGTGCAGCAGTGCGCGTGATGGATGCAGCCGTTGAAAAGGCTTATAAAGGCAAAAAGAAAATTCATTGGATGGAAGTGCTGGCCGGTGAAAAGGCCTTTAATAAAACCGGGAGCTGGCTGCCTGATGCTACACTGGATGCATTTAAAGAATACCTCGTCGGCATCAAAGGTCCGTTGACGACACCGATTGGCGGTGGTATCCGGTCATTGAATGTGGCGTTGCGCCAGATCCTTGATTTGTATGTCTGCCTTCGTCCTGTAAGATATTTTGCAGGCGTTCCTTCACCAGTAAAAAAACCGGAAGCTGTTGATATGGTCATCTTCCGTGAAAACACGGAGGACATTTATGCAGGTATTGAATATGCAGGCGGCACACCGGAAGCGGATAAAATCCTGAAATTTTTCAAAAAGAATTTTCCCAAAGAATTTAGCAAGATCCGTTTCAGTGATAAGAAACGCGGGAAAGAATTTCTGAAAATGGCAAAGAGCAAAGACAATCCTGATACTTGTGTGGGCATTGGCTTTAAACCTGTTTCACGAATCGGTTCGCAGCGGTTGATTGGTGCTGCCATAGAATATGCATTGGAGCATGGAAAAAAAAGTGTGACGTTGGTTCATAAAGGTAATATCATGAAATTTACGGAAGGGGCTTTCCGTGATTGGGGTTACCAACTGGCGGAAGAAAAATATGGAGATAAAGTGTACACCTGGTCGCAGTGGGAACGCTCGAAAAAAGAAAAAGGTGAAGAGGCAGCGAATGCTGAACAAAAAGCAGCCATTGCCTCCGGCAAAGTGTTGATCAAAGATGCCATTGCAGACATTACGTTACAACAAGTGCTTACCCGTCCGGAAGATTTTGATGTGATTGCAACACTAAACCTTAACGGTGATTATTTATCTGATGCATTGGCAGCCCAGGTTGGTGGAATCGGCATTGCACCCGGCGCCAATATTAACTATGTAACCGGCCATGCTATTTTTGAAGCTACTCATGGCACTGCACCGAAATACGCAAACCAGGACAAAGTAAATCCAGGCTCAGTAATTCTCTCCGGCGCTATGATGTTTGAACATTTGGGATGGTTGCCTGCTGCAAAATTGATTTATAGCGGACTTGAGAAATCCATTGCAGCAAAAAGAGTGACTTATGATTTCGAACGGCAGATGGAAGGTGCTACTTTGTTGAAATGCTCGGAGTTTGGGGATGAGGTGATTAGGAATATGTAGGTAGGAATGGATGGAGGGTTACATGGCGGGATGGTTGAATTGGTTAATTGTTGAATTGTTTAATTGTTGCGGCGAAGCCGGAAAGTAGAATCACTAACAATCAAATCGTCATTGCCCGTTACTCCAGGAGAAATAATCTTTCTTTAAAATAAAACGGTTGCAGAAGGTTTTTGCTTTCGAATAAAATTAAGCGGCGACAGATAGCGTATTCAGGTATCTATTGTCGTTGAATTATTCAATGGCAAGTGAAATGAAGTGTGGTGTGGTTTAACATTAGTTATTCCAACTGATATCTTTCCCCGCGCACAACTGTACTTAGACTTAAACTAAGTTGCGTATTGGACAGTACTCGCCTCCTATCTATATTGAGCAACATAAAAACCATAGCAGACAATGACGACAAAAGTTACGGTTCATACAATTTATCATTGTTCTTTGGAAAGAGCGTTTAAGACGCCGATGCTTTGTGATGTTGCTAAAGTCCATACGGGCTTTGGAATAATGCCAAAAGTTACCCATTGCACAGAAGATGAAAACTGGGGTAAAGAAGGTTTTTCAAAAAAGGTTTTTGTAGCCAGTTCACTTTCGCAGAAAGGTGGTTGGGCATCCAGTGACACAGTTGTAGAGCGAATAGAAAATCAATACTGGAAAATTGAAGTGAGCAATTTTCAATCCTGGATGTTAGGCTTTTCGAAATTCACGGGTGAGTGGAGAACTACTGAACAAGCTCCAAAAAAGATTTTAATAGAATATACTTATACGCTGCACTCGGACATTCTCTGGTTGTTTCCGGCGAACTGGTTATTTGCAAAAACATTCTGGAGAATATATATGAAAAGAGTTTTGGAGAATGTGAGAAAAATGATTGACAATAATGAGCCTTATAAATACCAATGACGCTGGAATTAGTCCGTTTTTATCAAACTTTTTTCTTAAAATAAGTTACTGTCCGTTCCAGCGCCTGCTCCTTGCTGTACTTCGGAACAAATCCAAAATCACGCTTTGCTTTTTCTGAATTGAAAATAAAATCAGTGGTAGTGTACATCACTGCGAAACGGCTCAGCTTCGGATTGTAATATTTAATGGGACGAACGAGCAGCGCGATATATTCTGAAATAGCTCCCAGCGAATAAACAAACCACGTTGGTAACCACAAATTGCGGGGTCGGATTTTATATCCTGATTGAATAATCACCTCGTCGAAAAATTTAAAAAAGTTAGTGCCGGGTCCGTCGGTTATGAAATAGGCATTTGCAAGTACCGCCTTATTATCTTCCGCAAGCGCTTTTGCAGCAAGCACATGCGCCCACGCCATGTTGCCTACATAGATGTGTTGATTGAGTGCCTTTCCATCGCCTATGTGAATGTAAAATCCGCTCTTGGCCATATCTATGAGCGGCGGAATGTGATAAGGATCGCCTTCACCCCAGATATCAGCAGGGCGCAGCACACAAGTCTTAAGACTTTCACTCTTGGCAGCCAGCACCAGTTTCTCAGCAAGGCATTTGCTCTCGCAATACATGTTCAGTTGCTTTGCGGGATAAGGTTGCGACTCATTAATATTGACCAATGGCTTTCCGGTCATCACCACGTCAAGTGAGCTGGTGTAGACCAGCATCGGTACTTTGTTCTTCTTACAGGCAGCAATAACATTTTGCGTGCCTTCGAAATTTGCATGATAAACTTCCTTGGGCTTTTTCGTTCCCCAATCAACAATGGCAGCAGCGTGAATCACCAAATCTATTCCTGAACAGGCGTTGCTGATTTCAACCGGGTTGCAGATGTCACCTTTGATGTACCGTACCTTTTCATTTATCATTCCATCATCCTCTTTGAGATCAAATACGGTGATTTCTCCAACGGTCAATGGTGCGTTGGCATCAAGCAGCTCTTTCACGATAGCGGTTCCTAAAAATCCTTTTCCTCCGGTAACCAGAATATTCAAATTCATGAAGTTTGTTGTTGTAAGGTGATTTACTTAAACTCGTAGCAAAATATTCAATTAAAAGAGAATCGTGAAATGACGAAAGATGTTTACGTCGTGCAGGGAAATGATACGGAGTCGTATGAAGGTTTTAAGCAGCGGATTTTTGACGCAGTTTCCGACATACAAATTGTGTTGAAACCTGATGCTATCAAATTTACGCTTACTGAAAAAGCACCGCCTTCTTTTTCTATTATACCATTTCGTAAGAAAAAGATAGCGGCAATTTCGGTTTATCAATCCTATCCGGGGCCGGCATTGCTGTTAAAAAAAATTGTTGGTTTTCGCGGAGCGTATCGCGTGGAGGAAGTATTGCCTGTTTCGTACAATAAAAACTGGAAGGATGGAACGTTAACACCCGGCGTTTGCTTGCTGACATTGTTTTCGCAAAAGAAAAATATAACTTATGAAACCTTTATTGACAGGTGGCACAATAGTCATACTCCTCTTTCGCTTCGCATTCATCCGTTGTGGAATTATGTGCGGAATGAAGTGAAAGAAACCTTAACTGAAAATGCGCCGCAGTTTAATGGAATCGTGGAAGAACAAGTGAGAGTTGCCTCAGATCTTTTAAATCCATTTAAATTCTTCGGCAATCCGCTTATTATTATTCCGAGAATGCTTACGGTGTATGTTGATACCAAATCATTCATTGATTATCCGTCGATGGAGACTTACCTAACGGCTGAATATATTATGAAGTCTTAGCTTCTGCGATCAGTCCTGCTATTGAAGCAAAATCAGCAGTAATCAATCACTTTGTGAAGACAACTCCATTTTCTTTCAGCAACGCTTCGGAAAGTTTCCAAAGCTTATCACCATTATTTTCATCGATTGCTTTCGGATCCATTTCCTTTCTTCCCATCAAAAAAAGATAATCGATCGCTTTTCCTTTCACTTCCGGCGAGGCTGCAAAGTATATGACGGGTTGCACTGCAACTTTCGGTGATCTGAAAAATAATTGGAAGACCACTTTAATAAGCGGCTTGAAGATGACAGGTGCTTCACGAGCAATATTTGAATTTACAGGACCAGGACACAATGCAAAAACTGAATACTGAACCTGATGCGTAGTGTTGACTCTCCGGCTGAGTTCATTCGCAAAAGTGGTGATCAGCAATTTATAGTAACCATAGCGTTCAACTGTTTTACCCATAGCATACGCTTTATATTTTCCAAAATTTTCCCATTCGAACACTTTTGGATTCCTGTGACTTTCAGATCCAACAAAAATGATTCTTGGAAGATCAATACTGTTCTTGTTGAATAAATCATTTTCCAAAAGCAATCGTGCAAGCATATATTTCGAGAGATAATTCACCACGAACATTTCCTCCAGTCCCTGTTTGGTTTTTCTACTCTTAGCAGGAACAACTCCCGCATTGTCAATCAATACATCAATCTTCACTAATGCTGCTTTAAATGTGGTCACCAGCGCATTTATCGAATTCAGATCGGAGAGATCAACCAGCAACATCTCCACGTTATTGTTTCCCGAAAGCTTGCGCACCTGTTCACCTTTTTCGGGAATACCACTGCGACAAGCCATCCAAACATGCGCACCTCGTTGTGCCAACTGAACAGCAGCTTCAAATCCTAATCCTGAACTTGCTCCTGTAACCAATACATTTTTTCCATCGAGCCTGTCTTTATCATGAAGCGTAACGACATTTTTCTGCTTCCGGAAAAGATCTGTTATTCCACTTAAAGTAGCGGAGAATGGATTTGAATATCGTCCTTTCTGTTCTGACATAAATTAATTAGTAAGTGTTTTAAGAAAAGCTGAATAGAATTTCATCTTCTTGTCTATTTCTTCTTTGCTCAATCCGAAATCTTCAAGATGGTAATTGTGCGTCCCGTACTTGTGCTGTGAATTCTGTTGTTCAGTAATCATAAATCGTTGGTGCAATTCCTGCGAAATAGATTCGCGATCTCGATATATGGCAGTAAGTGCATCCATCGGTGTTGCCACCAACTTCTCATAAAATACGTCGGTAAATTGCTGACCGGGATTTGCATTTCTGAATTCAATTCCTTTGGAAAGCATGAACTCAGTTTTACGTACCCAATGTTCTGCAATATGATCAAGCGTAACCTCATTGCTAAAAATTGATTGGCTGTGTGCCACCATGCTCAAAAAAAGACGGGAGACTTTTAGAGATGTCTCTGTGCGTCCATATAAATTGAACCTTCCCGAATTCTTTTTTAATGATGTGAAGAAATTCCATGTGGTGTGGGCTCTTCAACACCCAACGTTTTGCCGGCCGCTGAAACTGCAAATACTTCAACAACTTAATCATGTATTGATAGGCAACAGTCTGATCTGTTTTTTCCAGCCACGAAGCATACGAAGGAACATGCATTGTTGCTTCTGTTGTCGTGCTCATAAAAGCTGCATCGAGCAACAGGATATCCTCCTCTGGTTTTGCATGTTCTACAGGATGTATCGCGAAAAATCCCGGTGCCATCAGTTTTAATGCTTTTTCACTCAGTCGAGCTGCTTTAATTCGTGCTTCTTTCTCTGAGGGTTTATTACTTAATGGAATGGGATTGATTGCTTCCCAGCTTAACAGCACTCTGTTGTCAGGATCTGCAGCCAGCAATCGCTGTAGTTTGGTAGTACCAGTTCGTTGAAGGCCACAAATCAATTGTACGGGATAAAGTTGCTGCTCCAGAATTTCCGGATGCTTCTTAAAATCATTTTCAGCACGCAGGCGAATCGCCAGCAAACCTGACAAACGTGTTTGCGTAATAAATCTTCCAACAGGATGAAGTTGCGCTTCGTTATTCACCGAGAAGAGCAGACGCTCGAGTGGCTCTTCCCAAAAATCATTTCCGAAAGATTGAAGGCCTGTTTGTTTACGCGCCAGATGGATGAGATAATCTTTTTCCAGTTTAACTTTTGTACCAAAAAAATACGTGCTTGCCCAAACACTGTTGAGGAGATTAAACCATACAGGCTTTTTATTAAAACTTTTTACTGTAACTGCTCTTTGCATGGTGATCTCACACGAGGCTGGAAATTTTTACAACACTGCAATCGGGTTCCACTGCTTTTGCACCGTTTCTTAATCGATACCATCGGAAACACATGGTACCTTCCTTGTGATTACAGGTGTCAATCCAATTAGTGAAATTTTGATTCGTTTTTGAAACGATGATCCTGACACTTTCATCCTGCTCAGTCACGGCACTGTGCTTATTGATGCAAACAGGGAAATAGCGATAATCAAGAGATTCCATCCAATAATTATTCAATTGAAAATTCCAGGTGTCACAGTCAGGTGGCATAAACTTAATGACAAGTGCTTCATCATCTTTCAAATTCCAATAACTATGATAGTAGATGATGTTTGCATCACCGCCTGCAGCATTCGAAATATCAGGATTGAATTGCGGTAATTTGTTTACCTGTTTTTTGAAACCGTTGGCCCATTTAGAAAATAATAATGGTGCGCCTGCAATAAAAAGTGCCGCAGTATCAAGTCCTTTATCAATCTTTTCAGGTGTAACCGGATTCGGAAATTTTTTGCCATTGAGATTTTCAATTTGTAATAATGCAGGCACTTCATTTTTCCTATCGAGAAAAGTTTGCCGGACGATTAACAAACTGGTGGTGTCTTCGATCTTCAGCCAGTTCATTCCACTTCTTGTTTTGCTCAAAATGATTGTAAAGTTTCCGTCTTCATCCACTTTCAGCTCTTTATTTTCAAGCACTCCGCAAGGCGCCATGCCGCCGGGTTGTCCATACACACCGTTTTGCGTGAAGAAACCAATGTAATCGATGTTGTTTCTTTTGCCGGTGATGCGGTAATCATAAGCGCCGCTTATTTGAGCGTTTAGATAATAGTTGTCCGGATTGTCTGCACCAAGCTTCACTGTTTCATGCACCATTCTTCTTAATTCAGGAAATTCAGCATCGCCATATTCTACATAGGCTTCCAATGCCGCCCTTGTAAGGCGTGTGAGATAACGCACGCCTTCCGCCTGCTGGAAAGCATCAGTAGGTGCACCGGGAAAAACGAGTGCTGCTCCCGCAGTTTTAAGATGATCGCAGAATTCCGACCATGCTTTTCCGGAAACAATTCTCTGCGCATGGATATCCGCTTCGGTTTTCCCGGTTAACCGCAACCAGGAAAGACGAAACCATTTTAAGATTGCAAATATTTTAAACACAAATTTTCCCATGAAACTATTTTCGGTATAGAATGGATGTTCGCAAAGTTAATTTTTAGATCAGCATGAAGAATAACGAATCTCCATCAACTTCATTAAATCCAAACCTTCCTGTCTTCATAAGGGTCAGACATTAACCAAATCCTTTTCGCCTTTCTTAGAGCAGAATGGAATATCAGTTAAAGAAACGTATTGGGAGAAAATTCTGGAACACAATGGAATCCGTTGGTAAAATGTCGTATTGCCGGTTGACCAATATTATATTTAATCTATAATTTCCAATTGATTTTTGCACAGAAGAAATTCCTGCTTACCACGAAACAGTTAGCTGATCCATACAAATTCATTTTTACGATTTGGGTGAACTTAGTTTTTTTCAGTACAGTAATGCCTGCCACGGCACAGTCGGTGTTGTTCGACTTTGACAGCAGTAAACGCTAAAATGCAGCGCGGTTCAATCTCTGCATGATTCAGCGAATCGTTGGTGTTTTTGCTAACTAACTTACATTCGTGGTCAGTGAAAACACCGATCAAAGGCTGAAGATTAGCGCATATTTCAATCCGATAAACAATAAAAACTTTATGAGCAAGAATGACTTTGAATATAAGAGCCTCGCTATAATTATACTCTTAGGGTATATTCTCAATTTACTATTTGGTTGGATTGGCTTTTTATATAATCATGGATCCAGCGAACAAACATTATTATTTCAGATTGGAAATGCTTTTGCCATTTCAGCTTCTGTAATGGCTGGGCGGTATATCGGTCTGCGAGGTCAGCACGTAGCTGCATCTGCTTATATTTTGTTGGGTATTACACATGGAATTTCATTAGCTGCTCTCAATAAGACCGGAATAAACCTGGACAGAGAAGCCACTATGGCAATGCCAATGATTCCGGCATTGCTTTTTATGTTTTGGTGCAACCTATATCCCATGTGGTTGAGAGTGTTGGCCATCATTCCATGCATACTTTTTTCATTGGTGTATGCTAATATTCATTTAGGCGACACTTATCCCGGTTGGACCTTATACGCTGGATATGCTGCACTGCAAATCATTGAAGTGATTTGGGGAATTTATCTTTTTATAGACTGGAAAAAGATCGCTTCACAAAAACAGAATCAATAGTCAGCCAGCCTGATTAAAATAAAGAAAAAATGACAAATTGGAGAAGGTGCGATGGCGATAAGGTTTGTACGCAAATATTTGAACGATATGTAAATGCGCTTGCATCTTAACGGTATAGATTTTAAATGCAATTCAGGATTGTTTTATTGAATATCTTCGAAGTTAATGAATGAGCTCTTTAAAATATTTTCAGTAAATGCTGCTGACGCAAAAAAAATTGCGGCAACTCCTGACGAACCACACAGCCATGATTATGAAGAGTTGCTCGTAGGTATGGACGGTGAACTGGAACATTTCATAGATTTTAAATCACAAAAGTTAGCTGCTCCGTTTGTCAGTTTCGTTACAAAAGGCAAGGTGCACCGTGTATTGCCGCGTATTAAAAATGGAAAATGCAATGTTTGGGTGTTGCGTTTCAAAAGTGAATTCATTCCCGAAACAACTTTCCAACTCTATTCGTACTATCACGACCATGCAAACATTTCCTTAAGCAAGGGTGATTGCTTTAACAGGCTGGTTGCTGTTTGCGAAATGATAAATGGAGAAATGACACAGTCTGTTCCTGACTATGGCGTGATAAGGCATTTATTGAGCGCATTGTTTACGATGATTGAATCAGAAAGAAAAAAATCAAACGCTGATGGAATAACTGCGGCGAAAACGCAAAACATAACCTTCAAGAATTTTCTGAAAATTCTGGAAGAAAATTTTCACAGACCTGAAGGCGTTGAATTTTATGCGCAGAAATTATTCATGTCCTCAAGAAACCTGAATTTAATTTGTCAGCAAATATTGCAACAGAGCGTTTCTGAAATTATTGAAACAAGAAAACTGATTGAAGCTAAAAACCTTTTGGTCAGCACTGATAAGTCAATTTCTGAAATTGGTTTTGAGTTAGGCTACAATGAGAAATCCTATTTCACGAATGTTTTTAAAAAGAAATCCGGACAGACGCCGACTGAATTCAGGGAAGAGATGAGAAGCCTCATTTCCTGAATTCACCACCTATTTACCGGATACTATAACCGCTTATTCCTTCAACGGCTGCATCTTTGTACCATTAAAAATCAGTATTCATTCAAACAATTAAACAATAAAAAATGGAACCAACCACAGAAGTAACCGGCGTGAAAACAAAATGGATAATTGACCCTGCGCACAGCGAAATAGCGTTCAAGGTAAAGCACCTGATGATTACCAATGTTAAAGGCGTATTCAAAGAATTTGATGCCAGCATTTATACCACAGGAGAAGATTTTATGACTTCGGAAGTGGATTTCTTTATGAGTCCGGCATCGGTTGATACAGGAGATGAAAAGCGCGATGAGCACCTTAAGAGCGCTGACTTTTTTGATGTGGAGAATCACAAACAAATTACTTTCATCGGCGACACCTATGAGAAAGTAGATGATGATGGAAGCTATGAACTGTACGGCAATCTCACGATCAAAGGCATTACCAAGCAAATAAAACTGGATGTTGAATTCGGAGGCGTGATGAAAGATCCCTGGGGAAATCACAAAGCAGGCTTTACGATCAACGGCAAAATTAACCGCAAAGATTGGGGACTCACCTGGAATGCCGCATTGGAAGCAGGTGGTGTTTTGGTGAGTGATGAAATAAGAATTAGCTGCGAAGTGCAATTGACAAAACAATCGTAAAAACGTTTTTGCATTTTTCAAAATGGACAGAAAACGATTTCTAAAATCTTTGGTTCCGCTTGTCGCGGCGCCATTAGCCATACCAGCCATGAAACTGAATGCACTGAATAAAATGACCACGCCATTTAGCAGCACGGAAAAAATGCCCGTGCTGTTTCTCGGCCACGGCAGCCCGATGAATGCAATTGAAGAAAATGAATTTGTTACAGGATTCAGGAACATCGGAAAGCAAATTCAAAAGCCGAATGCGATACTGTGTGTTTCGGCACATTGGGAAACCAGGGGAACATTTGTTACAGCCATGGAAAAGCCAACGACCATTCACGATTTTGGTGGCTTTCCACAAGCGCTGTTTGACGTGCAATATCCGGCTCCGGGAAGCCCTGCCCTTGCCAGGGAAACAAAAGCCATGATTAAAAAAACTGACATTGGTTTAGATGAAAAATGGGGACTAGACCATGGTGCCTGGAGTGTGATAAAACATTTGTATCCGGAAGCAGATGTTCCGGTTATTCAAATGAGCCTCGATTATTACAAGGCACCGCAATATCATTATGAGCTTGCAAAGGAATTAGCAACGCTTCGAAGCAAAGGTGTATTAATTATAGGAAGTGGAAATATGGTGCACAATCTTGGCATGGTAGCTTGGGATAAACTGAATGCTGACGCGTATGGATTTGATTGGGCTTTGGAAGCAAGAGAAAAAATGAACCGCTATATTTTGAGTAGCGATCATGCATCACTCATCAACTACAAATCACAGGGCAGTGCATTTGATTTGGCTATTCCATCGCCTGAACATTATTTGCCGTTGCTTTATACATTGGCATTGAAAGAGGACCATGAAAAAGTAAGTTTATTCAACGACAAGGCTATAGCAGGTTCTCTCACGATGACATCTGTTATGATTGACAAAGCTTGAGGGAAAATGCTGGCAGATTGATCCAATTGATTCAACATGCACGTAAAGGCATTAAACTGCCGGAAGTGCCTGGGATCTCATTTCAAAAATTGGGGTACTCTGCACGTTTCTATTATCTGCTGAATTTCTAACGCTAAAAATATAGCGCAACATAAAGCATGCCCTTGCATGGGATTGCAGAAGCAAGCTTTTTAATTTTCTACAAAAATTTGGGAGGTTATTCATACCTTTTGCGAATGAATTAATTCGCCACTATGAAAAAATGAACCAAGCATTCATGTTCCTCATTGGTATCGCTTTGACCGGTTGCGGGAACAATGCTAATACTACTAATGATGCTGGTAAAGATGCTTCCTCACAACCAGACACAGTCACAGCAATTACAAAGAATCCATTGAAGGATTGTTATTTCGGTGATCTGCATTTGCATACTGCTTATTCGCCTGACGCGAATTTCTTCGGTACCACATTGTTGCCTGAAGATGCTTACAAATACGCAATGGGTGAGGAAGTAATTTACTTCGGTAAAAAAGTAAAACGCATAGCACCACTTGACTTCCTTGCAGTTACTGACCACTCTGAATACCTTGGTGCAATTGCGGCAGTAAAAGATCCGAATGGACCGTATAAGGGAACGGAATTGTATAAGCAATTTACCAGCACAGATCAAAAGGATGTAGCAAAATCATTTGCTGATTTTTGCACTGATATGTCTGCTAACAAGCCCAATCCTGAATTAAATAAACCAGAAGTAATTAAAGGTGCGTGGCAGCATGTAATTAATGCAGCCAATACATACAACAAGCCCGGAAAGTTTACAACATTTGTTGGTTATGAATGGACTTCCGCTCCCAATGACGTAAACATGCATGCTCAGAATTTACATCGTTGTGTAATCTTCAAAGGTGACAAAGTACCTGAATTACCTTTTTCTTCATTCGATTCCCAGGATCCGGAAGACCTTTGGAAGTACATGGAAAACGCACGCAAGACCGGAAGTGATGTGTTGGCTGTACCACACAACGGCAATATCAGCAATGGGTTGATGTTTGATACTAAAACCTTATCGGGTAAACCGTTGACAAAGGAATATGCAGATGCAAGAATGAATAATGAGCCATTGGCAGAAATGAACCAGGGAAAAGGACAAAGTGAAACACGTCCTGAAGTTTCGCCCAATGATGAGTTTGCAAATTTCGAAGTGTTTGAAATTTTGTTGAGCAGCACAGCCAAAGCAAAAGATAAAACCGGTAGTTATATCCGTCAGGCCTTTGGTGTCGGACAGGAACTTCAGACAAAGATTGGAACCAACCCATTTAAATACGGACTGGAAGGTGGTACCGACTATCATTCGGCAATTTCTTCCAGCGAAGAAAATAATTATCCGGGCTCACATGGTACGCAGGATGACCTGGCAAAAAATTATAAAAGCATCTTAGAGGCAACAGAATCTGTTGGCGGTGAGCCGGTAACTAAAATAAGCGCTGCAGGCCTTACCGGTGTTTGGGCTGAAAGCAATACAAGAGATGCCATCTTCGATGCATTGAAAAGAAAAGAATGTTTTGCTACCTCAGGTACCCGCGTTAAAGTCAGAATGTTTGCCGGTTGGGATTATACCGCTGATGTGGTGAAGGAAAATGATTGGGTGAAACTTGCTTATGCTCGTGGTGTTCCTATGGGCGCAGATCTGGTTGCAACATCTTCTGCAGGCAGCCCAAAGTTTTTAGTGCAGGCCATCAAAGATCCCAACTCCGGAAACCTCGACAGGATTCAGATTATTAAAGTGAGCACCAAAAACGGTAAGAGCACAGAAAAAATTTACGATGTGGTTTGGAGCGGCGACCGGAAAAAAGATGCCAAAGGAAAACTGGAAACAGTAGGTAATACAGTTGATGAGAAAGCAGCTACTTATACCAACACTATCGGTGCAGCAGAGTTAATTGGTTATTGGGAAGATACCGATTTCGATCCGCAAGCCTATGTAACGTATTATGCGAGGGTAATTGAAATACCTACACCAAGATGGACTACTTATCTCTCGGCTAAATACAATATGCCCCTGAATAAAAGCGTAGCAGCGACCATCCAGGAAAGAGCATGGACGAGTCCGGTCTGGTACACGCCGGTGAAATAAATCAAGCCTCATTTTCAAACACATGCGAAATAAATCTCTTCGCATGTGTTTTATTTTTACCAATTGCTCAATATGCTCAAAAAGTTTTTTGCGGAACCGCTTATCCAGTTTCTACTGTTGGGAGGGCTTTTGTTTTTACTGGTTTATTATGTCCAGAATCAAAATGATTTACAGCGCCGTGAGATAACAATTGATAATGACAGGATTGCCCTGATGATCGTGAATTATAAAACGCAAACAGGCATCCTGCCGACGAAAGTGCAACTAGATGCAATGATAGATGATTTTATTAAAGAAGAAATTTACTATCGTGAAGCAAAGAAACTGGGACTTGACAAAGACGATGAAATTATCCGGAGACGCCTATCGCAGAAATTTGCTTTTATGCAATCCGATCTTGCCGAAATTAAAGAACCGACGGAAAAGGAATTACAAGCCTACTACAACAGTAATCGATCATTATTCTTACAAGATGCTGATGTGAGTTTCTCGCATGTTTATTTCAGTACCGATAACAGCACTGACAGCATTGCCAGGCAACGTGCGCTTGTTGCTTTACAAAATCTAAAAAAAAGCAGTTTGCAACGTGCCGCTGAAATGGGTGACCGCTTCCCATTGCAATATGATTATGCCTCACAATCAGTTTTAGATATTCAGCAAAATTTTGGCAACACTGCTTTCGCGGATTCATTATTTCAATCACCTATGCATACATGGACCGGACCCGTAAAGTCCGGTTATGGCTGGCACCTTTTGTATATTTCCAATCGTAACACCACAACAGAAAAGCCATTTGAATCGGTTAAAGCAGAAGTGAAAGAAAAATATCTTGATGCTGCAAAAGAGGAACAGAATAAACACACATACGAACTACTGAGTAAACAATATATTATTAACCGGGCATACCTCGAAGTAAAATGAAAAAGCATGCACTGTTAGCTGCATTTGTTTTATTGCTGCCGTTGATTTCATGGGCACATGAAATTCGTCCCGGTTATCTGGAGATAAAAGAAGCCAGAGATCACACACTACAGATTACCTGGAAGCAACCATTGATGGGTGAGTATGGAATACCATTACATCCTGTTATTTCAGCCGGCTGGCTGGTTGACTCGCTTGCTGAAATAACTTATACGGAAAGCTATCTGATCAAACGCTGGCAAGTGCCGTCGAATCACGCAACCTTAGATGAACAAACCATCAGCATCGGTGGTCTTGAAAAAACAATAACGGATGTGTTGGTACAGGTAACACTGCTCAACCATACTTCTTACACTTTCCTGTTAAAACCGATTCAACCCTTTGTAAAACTGAACTTATCCAAACCTCAACCACCACCGGTATGGCAATATATTCAATTGGGCATGTATCATATCTGGTCAGGCTTCGATCATTTGCTATTTATTTTTGGCTTGTTGCTGTTAGTTAAAAAAAGATCAAGGTTGATCTGGACCATCACCGCTTTCACCGTTGCGCATAGTATTACATTGGCGCTGGCAACATTGCATATTATATCAGTGTCAGGTTTATTTACGGAAGCAGCTATTGCGTTGAGCATTGTTTTTTTAGCGGTTGAAATAGTACATCATAGAAACGGCAGAAATGGTTTTGCCTTTCAGTATCCGTGGTTAGTTTCCTTTCTTTTCGGACTCCTGCACGGACTTGGTTTTGCAAGCGCATTACAGGATGTTGGCTTGCCCCAACACAATATTCCACTGGCATTATTCCTCTTCAATGCAGGAGTGGAAGTCGGGCAATTGGCATTTGTATTTGCTGTGCTATTGATAGTTGCAGGGTTAAAAAGATTTTCGTTTTCATTTCCGGAATGGACCTATAAATTCCCGCCCTATTTCATTGGCACCCTGGCAATGTATTGGTTCATAGAAAGAGTGGCCGCCATTTTTTGAAGGAAGTTCACCGATATTTTTTTTGGATTCAACCCGAAATAAGACAGAACCATCTCTATTCCATTCTGGATTCATTCTCTTATTTTGTGTGATCGCTGGCAAAGCCATGCAGTTCACAACCCGTTCGCTCAACACAAAAAAATTACCTTATGAAATCAATCTGGTTTTTTCTGAAAACAACAGTAAAAGGAGGAGCACTATTTTTTCTCCCCATAATTTTTTTAATTATTGCAGTTGAGAAAGTAATCAAAATATTCACCGGAATAATATCACCTGTTGCAGAAAAATTAGGCATAGATACCATCGCCGGCAAAGCAACTATCAGCATACTGATTGTAATTGTTGTATTGCTTATTTGTTTTTTGGGAGGAATGCTGATGAGAATAAAAGTGCTGCAAAAGTTAAATCAAGTGCTTGATGAAAAGCTTGCGACGTTAGTTCCGGCATACAGTGAATTAAAATCAAAAACTACCGGAAAACTGGATTCATTGGCTGAAGCATCTCTTAAAGAGAGCAAAGCTGCTGAAAAATGAAAAGCAAATCCGGATGATGCTCCAATAGCAACAGTGAAAGAAAAGATATTTTCCTGCATTAATCACAACATTGATTTCAAGGTTTATTAAAAAACCATTCCAATTTACACCACTTTCCCCGAAGTTACATTTATGTAAAAAATGTTCAGGAAATAACTCCGTTCTTGTGCCTGTTCATTCCAGAAAAAATGGCCACTAGAAATAAAGGGCGTTTCAATCACTGAAACTATGCTGGAAATAAAATCATTTACCATTGAAAAAAAACAAATCAATCGAGGCACCAACAATGAAAAGATCAATTCGACTCCTGTTCGCAATTACAATACTGTTGTCATCATGTACATCGCCGGCTAAAAAGGAAAGCGCAACAAATGCTGCTGATATTATTTATTATGGTGGTGACATTATTACAATGGAAGGCAATGAAGCAGCATATCCCGAAGCCCTTGCCATTCAAGCCGGAAAAATCGTTTTCGTTGGTTCCAAAGCGGAAGCCGAAGAAATGAAAGGTGACGCTACTGTTATGGTGGACCTGCAAGGTAAAACGATGCTGCCCGGTTTTATCGATCCTCACAGTCATTTTATCAATGCGCTTTCAATGGGTTCACAGGCAAACTGTTTTGCACCACCCGTAGGACCCGCAAAAAATATAGATGGAATTATAGCCGCTTTGAAAGATTTACAGGCAAAGAAAAATATTCCTAAAGGAGAAATAATTATGGGATATGGTTATGACGAAAACCAGATGCCGGACGGAAGCATGCTTAACCGTGATGATCTTGATAAAGCATTTCCGGATAACCCTGTGATTGTTGGACATGTTTCGTTGCACGGTGGTGTATTGAATTCCATGGCGTTGAAAAAATTCGGGTACAGTGACAAAACAGCTACTCCCGACGGTGGAATTATTATCAGAAAACCAGGAACCAATGAACCTTATGGACTAATCATGGAAACCGCTTTTCTTCCTGTGTTTGCCAATCTTCCAAAGCCAACAACGGAGCAGCAAATGCAGGGATTAAAAGATGGTCAGATGATCTATGCCTCGGCAGGTGTTACTACTGCGCAGGAAGGTGCTACACACAAAGCGGATCTTGATATACTTGTTAATGGTGCAACGCAAAATGCGCTGTATATTGATGTGATTTCTTATCCCTTTATTCTTGATCTCCGCAATGTTTTAGCGGATCATCCATTCTCTGAGTTTGGTTCTTATCACAATCATTTAAAAATCGGTGGCGTAAAAATTACATCAGACGGATCACCCCAGGGAAAAACGGCACTTTTCAGCACTCCATACCTGACCGGTGGACCCGGAGGAGAGAAAAGCTGGAAAGGCGAACCAACGTTCCCGCAGGATTCATTGAATGCGTGGCTAAAATGGTTGTACGGAGAAAAAATCCAGGTGCTGATTCATGCAAATGGTGATGGTGCAATTGATATGATTTTGAAAGCACATGAATTTGCAATGGGCAGTGACACATCAGGAGACAGGCGAACCACGGTGATTCATTCCCAGTTTGTTCGTCCCGACCAATTAATAAAATACAAGACATACCATATTATTCCATCCCTTTATACTGAGCATACTTTTTTCTTTGGTGATACACATATTCAGAACCGTGGAATGGAACAAGCCTCCTTCATCAGTCCACTCAATACTACTTTAAAAATGGGTATCACAGCAACCAATCATACCGACTTTAATGTACTACCGATTGACCAGATGATGGTGGTTTGGAGTGCCGTAAACCGTATTACACGCACGGGAGTTTTGCTTGGCGCTGATGAACGCATCACACCTTATCAGGCTTTACAGTGCATAACCATCAACGCTGCCTATCAGTATTTTGAAGAAAGCAGCAAAGGCTCTTTAAAAGCAGGCAAGCTTGCCGACCTGGTAATCCTGGATAAAAATCCATTGAAGGAAGATCCAATGGAAATTAAAAATATTAAAGTAGTGCAAACCATTAAAGAAGGTCAGACGATCTATAATAAAAATTAAATCCTGGCCAAAATAACCTTGTAAGTAATCCATCCTCTCTTTAGCGATATGCTGTTTTACGTTTTAGGAATGTAATTATGCCGGCAAAACCAGTTATTGGCCAAAGGAAGCAAGACGGGATTTTTCTATTGAAAAGTGAAGATCATCTCCTGAAAATTGTCCAACAGGTCGTTTGATGGACACGTTGCAAGCGATAGCTTATCAATATTGCAGCGTTGCTGGATACATTTGCGGGCATTTTTTCAATAAAGTGCATTTAAATCACACTGCATTCTCTATCGAATTAATACTACAATTTAAGTTCTTAAACACTTGCATCTTTGATTCAAAATGAAGCCAATAAAGGCTGATCAGAAGTTTTTTTCAAAAGATGCTTTGTTCACCCTGATAATCCCATTTTTTAATCTAACTATTTTAAACCAACCCTCCATTAATCATGAAAAAAGTAATGTACCTGACACTTTTCCTTGCATTCGCAGGAACACAATTCAGCAATGCACAAGTAACTGCAGAATCAGCAATGAAAACGTTTACAAAAACCAAGGACCAATTTGACGGACTTACGGCCAAATACAAGCCGTATAAGGACATGGCACTTCAAAATGCCGACATGTTGAGTCCTGAATTGAAGACCAGCATGAAAGATCTTGATACTCAAATGACAGGTTTAGGCGGCAAGCTTGATGCTTTTCCTAAGGCTTCTTCTACCGAACAAATAGCTATGGCTTCTTCACTTACGAGTGATTATGCTGCTGTGAAAACTTCCACGAAAGCGGTAACCAAATCTATTAAAGCCTTGAAAATGCCTGCAATGCCCAAGCTTTAAATGCGAAAGGAGTGTTGATTTTGTGTTCTGAACAATAGTGCATGAACGTCAGCATAAAGCTTGCTCTTGCAGTGGGTTGCAGGGGTGAGCTTTTTTATTTTTATAATTGATGGTGATTATTTTGCATAAGCAGTTTCCGCTTTCCACTCTAAAATGCGGATCAATTAATGCTGAAATGGAAGACTAAAAAAAATGCAGTGGAATGAAACTTCAGGAACAATAATTCATTTCAAACTATTACTTCCTTCTTCTTGCTGAATTGCAATTCATATAAATTCCTGTAATGGCCATCCAATGCCAGCAATTCTTCATGCGTTCCCATTTCCTTCACTTCTCCTTTTTCCAGCACCAGAATTTTATTTGCATGCTGAATAGTGGACAAGCGATGCGCAATGATAATAGAAGTTCTTCCTTCAATCAGCTTTTCTATCGCATGCTGAATGAGTATTTCCGATTCTGTATCAATGGAGGAAGTAGCTTCATCCAGTATCAAAATTTTCGGATTAAAAACCAAAGCCCGTACAAACGAAATCAGTTGCCGCTGACCGACGGATAGCGTTGCGCCGCGTTCCATTACATGGTAATCATAACCACCGGGTAATTTTTCAATCCACTCTTCCACGCCACAAAGCATGGCTGCGTGTTTAACCTGCTCACTTGTAATGTTAGGGTTGCGCAACGTAATGTTGTCCATCACTGATCCTGAAAACAAAAACACATCCTGCAATACGAGTCCTATCGTGCTTCGCAGTGAGGAAAGCTCATACTCTTTTGTGTTTACATCATCCAGGTAGATGGCACCCTTTTGAATTTCATAGAATCGGCTGAGTATATTTATGATGGAAGTTTTTCCCGCTCCTGTTGCTCCGACAATGGCAAGCGTTTGTCCGGCACCTACTTTAAATGATACATTCTTCAGCACAAAATTCTCATCGTCATAAGCAAAACTCACCTGATCAAAAACAAGTTCGCCGCGCACATTTTCCGCTGACTTTTTACCGGTATTTTCCATTGCGTCTTTGTTATCCAGCAACTTAAATACACGTTCACTCGCCACCATACCCATTTGCAGCGTGTTGAATTTATCCGCCAGCATGCGGATAGGACGAAACAATAAATTGATATAAAGAACAAATGAAATCATTACACCTAAAGAAGTGCGATCATCCAACACCTGGTAAGCTCCATACCATACCAGCAATCCCAATGCAATGCTCGAAATAATATCCACTACCGGAAAAAAAAATAGAATAGTACCAGATGCCGCGGATGTTTGCAGTGCGGTGTTCCTTGTTGATGAGCTTGAATTTTTTCATCTCGCGCTCTTCCGCATTAAACACCTGCACCACACTCATGCCACTGATATGCTCCTGCATAAAAGCATTGAGTCGTGCCACCTGGTTGCGCACATCTGTAAATGATTTACGAATGCCTTCTTTAAAAATGTAAGCAGCCACCAGTAAAATGGGTAGCACAGACAAGCAAACCAATGTCAGTTGCCACGAAGAATAAAACATCACCGAAAGCACCGCTACAATGGTCAGCAAATCACTGAGGATGGTGATTACACCTTCCGCAAAAATATCATTGATGGCTTCCACATCGCTGATGGTTCGTGTGGTGGCTGTTCCCAAAGGTGTACGATCGAAGTAACGCAGGTTGAGATCAATTACATGAGCATACACTCTTTCACGAAGATCACGCACAATAGACTGCCCCAACCAGTTCGTGTTATAGGTAAAAAAATAAGTGAGGCCCGCCTGAAAAAATAGTATTCCCATCAATATGCACGACATCATCAGTAATTTATTCCAGTCGCCGGCAAGAATATAACGGTCGATGGTTATCTGAATCAGGAATGGATTAACAGGAGAAAGTACTGCCAGTAAAACTGCAATCAGGAGTGCGAGATAAAAACGCTTTTTATACGGTTTTACCAGGCCCAATACACGCCGCAGCAGGCGGAAGTCAATAAGTTTGTTGAGTATTTTTTTCAATCCTGATTAATTCGGCTGCAAAATACAAATTGTGTGACGTCAGCCTGTCTGACGGCAGGGCTTTAATCCTGAATTTAAGTTCAAATCCATTATTTCAGTATTTTTTGGTTGATTACCAAAAATCAGTCATCAATATTCACAAGCAATCCATCCGGATATTTCACTTCCAGCAATGTAAGACCTTGTGCCGGTGCTGAAAAATCTGTTTTGTGTGGCTGACGGCTTTCGATGAGTTGTGACAATTGATCCATCGTTAATTTTTCACGGGCATAACGGATGGAAGTAGCAACAAGGCCACGTACCATTCCACGTAAAAAACGATCTGCTGTGATACGGAAACGCAAAAGATTTTGTGTTGCTTCCAGTTCCCATCGTGCTGATTGTATCGCACATAAAGTTGTTTTTACCTGCGTTCTTTTTTTACTGAAAGCAGCGAAGTCATTTTGCGTTGCAAGAAAATCAGCGGCTTCATTCAGTTTTTCCGCTGACAATTCCGGGTACGGATAAAACGAAGTAAAATCGGTGAGGAATGGATTTTTATCATAACAAATCAAGTATTCATAAGTGCGGCTGATAGCAGCAAAACGTGCGTTGAAATTTCCGGGTACGGAAAAAACATTTCGTACTGCAATATCTACCGGCAACAAAAAATTCAATCTCCGTAGAAAATGTTCGGGTAATGATTTCTCCAGATCAAAATGGGCGAAATTCTGAAATGCATGTACACCTGCATCCGTGCGTCCTGAGGCTGTTACCATCACTTGTTCATGCAGCAATACCGACAACTTTTCATTCACCACCTGCTGAATAGTGTTGGAAGTATTTTTCTGCACTTGCCAGCCACTGTAAACAGTGCCTTTGTAAGAGATTTCAAGAAGGTAGCGGGAAACCACAAAAATTACAGGTGAGATTTTATCAGGAAATATGAACTTGCCTCAAACTTAGTCAAACTCAGGAATAACCTGTTTGTATGCTGAAGAAAAGCAGTTCATTTTTTACGCGCAGTTGTTGCGATTGATTTGGAAAAGATTCAAAATAATAAACACAAACCCGGTTGCTCGCGGATCCTTTCCAAACCTTAACTCAGATTGGTAATGCATCTTGAAGAAGATGCTTTATCTGATTCTTGAAATCTTCAGTATTTTACGTTCGAAATAAGAAGTTCATTTTTTAAGAAAGCACATCCATTCAACTGGTTAACCATAACGGTAAAATATCATAAAGCAGCCAACCCGATCTATGATCCAACGCATCCAGACGCTTTACCTTTTTCTTTCCCTGATTTGTGCTTTGCTTCTTTACCTGTTCCCCATCTGGCAAACAACTGCTGAAAGCATCGATGGCGGAATGCAGGTGATTGGTGCCGGAACACATTTGCTGTTACTGCCAATTCCGGTGCTAATGGCGATATCACACCTGGTGGCCATTTTTTCGTTTAAGCACAGAAAAGACAGAAGCAATTTTGTACCGGCAATATCCTGCTGTACATCATTTTTTTCCTGGGTGGCTTGCTCATGATTCAGCTCGAACACCATTTCTTCCAACATTTTGATTTGTTTGAATTCCGGTTGGGTGTGGTTTTACCTATTGCAGGCATCGCCTTCAATATCCTGGCACGTAATGGTATTAAAAAAGATGAAGCATTGCTGCGATCGATGGACAGGTTGAGGTAAGGGGTTTAATGATTTGTAAATGAATATTTGGCAATTCTATAAAAGCCGAACTACCATTAACAAAAAAATCAGTATGCTACCTCAATTCAATTTGTTTATCTACATTTAACATCGTTATTCATATCATTTCTATCTGTTGAAAAATAAATCCGTCTGATATAATTTATTATCTGAAATCTTTATAGAAATTCGTTTTTTATTCTTTGATCATTAAACAATCCAAACAATTATGGCAACTGCAAACCAGGAGAAGCTGAAAGCCCTTAAGCTTACCATGGAAAAAATCGACAAGACATATGGCAAGGGCACCATTATGAAATTAGGCGATACAATGATTGAACCTGTGGAAGTGATTTCGACGGGATCTTTAGGATTAGACCTTGCACTCGGCGTTGGCGGACTTCCGAAAGGCCGCGTAATAGAAATCTATGGCCCGGAATCATCCGGTAAAACCACGTTGGCTATTCATGCCATCGCACAATCACAACGGAAAGGCGGCATCGCAGCCTTTATTGATGCGGAACATGCTTTTGATAAGTTGTATGCACAGAAACTGGGCGTGGACGTAGAGAATCTCCTGATCTCGCAACCAGACAATGGTGAACAAGCGCTTGAAATTGCTGATAACCTGATTCGCTCCGGTGCAATAGACATTCTCGTTATTGACTCTGTGGCCGCACTGGTCCCCAGAAGTGAGATTGAAGGGGAAATGGGTGATTCCAAAATGGGACTACATGCACGGTTGATGTCGCAGGCATTGCGGAAATTAACAGGCACCATCAACAAAACCGGATGCTGCTGTATCTTCATTAATCAGCTCCGCGAAAAGATCGGTGTGATGTTCGGAAATCCCGAAACAACCACCGGTGGTAACGCATTGAAGTTTTACGCTTCTGTTCGTTTGGATATACGCCGTTTGGGGCAGATTAAAGACGGCGATGTGGTAATGGGCAATCACGTAAAAGTGAAAGTGGTGAAGAACAAAGTAGCACCACCTTTCCGCTTTGCTGAATTTGACATCATGTATGGAGAAGGTATCTCCAAAGCCGGCGAAATCATTGACATGGGTGTTGATCTGAACATCGTTCAGAAGAGTGGTTCGTGGTTCAGTTACGATGGTAACAAACTCGGACAAGGTCGTGATGCGGTAAGACAACTGTTGATTGATAACCCTGAACTCTCTGAAGAAATTGAAAAGAAGGTAAGAGAAAAAGTGATGGTTGCGGAGCATGTGATGCCGGTGGAGAAGGAGGAAGAGGATTGAAGGGTTTTAAGGGTTTGAAATGTTTAGAAAGTTTATAGGGTTTATATTGTTTTTGGGTTCATCTTGAGTGAGCGGACAATTAAACAAGGTGCCATTTAACCAATTAGCCATTCAATATTTAAAACATCTTTCGACAAAAACTAAAATAAACCAATAACAAAATGAAAAGATCAAGCAACGCCGTTTGGAACGGCACAGGGAAAGAAGGTAGCGGAACCATGACTTCGGAAAGTAAAGTGCTCAACAATGCCAGCTATTCCTGGAGAACACGTTTCCAGGATGTAGAAGGAACAAGTCCTGAAGAATTGATTGCTGCAGCCCATGCCGGTTGCTTTTCCATGAAACTTAGCTTCGTGCTTGGAGTAGCTGGATTTACGCCGGAATCTATTGAGACCACTTCCACCATTAGTCTTGAAGGTGGAGCAATTACCGGTTCACACCTGCAAGTAAAAGCTAAAGTCCCGGGTATTACCGCTGAAAAATTCCAGGAATGTGCGGAAGATGCAAAAACGAATTGCCCGGTTTCCAAAGCGCTGAGCGTACCAATCAGTGTGGAAGCAACTTTGTTAAGCTGAGAGGATTAATTTATTTGCAGGCACCCTTTGCCTGGAGAGTAATTTCTGCAAAGGGTGTCTTTTTGTTGTATATTATTTATATGTTATTCAAAGCAAGCTCTTCCTATGTATGAAGAAGAAGAATCTATAGAAACATTCGAGTCCGACGATCCAAGAAGTTCACTGGTAAAAACATTTGGCAGTGCCGTGAATGGCATTGATGCGCTTACCATTACCGCTGAGGTGAGTGTAGGACAAGGCGCCAATTATTTCCTGGTAGGCTTACCGGACAATGCTGTAAAGGAATCCCTGCATCGTATTGAAGCAGCCATCAAATACAGTGGCTATCGGATGCCACGAAGAAAAATTGTGATCAACCTCGCTCCTGCCGATATCCGCAAAGAAGGTTCGGCCTATGATCTTACCATGGCCATCGGCATTCTCGCAGCATCAAACCAGGTGGATGCTTCACGATTGCATCGCTTTATTATTATGGGTGAATTGTCGCTCGACGGTTCACTGCAACCCATTAAAGGTGCGTTACCCATTTCGATACAGGCACGTAAAGAAGAGTTCGAAGGATTTATACTTCCCAAACAAAATGCGCGTGAAGCCGGCATCGTAAGTAATCTGAAAGTATATGGCGCTGAAAGCATCCTTGATGTGATCCATTTCTTCAATGGCGAAAAGAACTGGAGCAAACCATTGTTGACACGCGCAAAGAATTTTCGGAACAGCAAAATCATCTTGATATAGATTTCTCCGATGTAAAAGGACAGGAGAACATTAAACGTGCTTTGGAGATTGCAGCGGCCGGTGGACACAATGTAATTTTGATTGGTCCGCCTGGTGCAGGAAAACAATGTTGGCCAAACGATTGCCTACTATTCTTCCTCCACTCTCATTGCATGAAGCATTGGAGACCACAAAGATTCATTCCGTAGCCGGGAAATTACCTGCAGAAGCTTCGTTGGTTTCTATACGTCCATTCCGTTCGCCGCATCACACCATCAGTGACGTTGCTCTTGTGGGTGGTGGCATGAATCCGCAACCCGGAGAAATATCACTGGCACACAATGGTGTTTTGTTTTTGGATGAACTGCCCGAATTCAAACGAACGGTGCTCGAAGTTTTACGTCAACCGATGGAAGAACGACGTGTCACTATTTCCCGTGCAAAATTTTCTGTTGATTATCCTGCCAGCTTCATGTTGATTGCTTCGATGAATCCATGTCCATGTGGCTATTACAATCATCCGGAGAAAGAATGTGTCTGCGGTGCAGGCATCGTTCAAAAATATCTGAATAGAATTTCAGGGCCGCTGCTGGATCGTATTGATCTGCATGTTGAAGTTACACCTGTTCCTTTTCGTGAACTCTCTAACATCAAACTATCAGAAAAAAGTGACCAGGTAAGAGAGCGCGTTATTAAAGCACGCGTGTTCCAGGAAGAACGCTTCGCAGAACATAAAGATGTTCACTCCAATTCACAGATGACCACGAAGATGATGCGGCAGTATTGTTTGCTTCCACCGGCAGGTGATCAATTGATAAAAACTGCAATGGAGAAATTGGGATTATCTGCACGGGCTTATGATCGCATTCTCAAAGTATCGCGCACGATTGCTGATCTGGAAGCAAGTGATGATATTAAAGTGGAGCATTTGGCAGAAGCGATTCAGTATAGAAGTTTGGATAAGGAGAATTGGGCGGGGTGAGTATTTTACAATAGTATTTTTTAAATTTCCGATGGCTTTGAATTAAATTTTTCCATAGCAGACGAGAAGAATTCTTATCATTTCAAACACCACAATCTCTGATCTAAAAAAATTCTAAAAAACTTTTATATTATTGAATAACATATTTATATAATCTTATCTTAGTAACGAAAAAATTGGTTTTTGCTATTTCAATCCCTGATTTCAGTGATACAATAATTGCCTGATTTCAGTGATGCAGCAATGTCACCATGAAATTAATTTTGTCGGGTACTGATTCCATGCCTGAACAAAACTTTAAGAGAAGGGTCAGAAGTTTCGAGCACATGAAAACTCTCTCCGAAAATAATACAAAGAAGTTCAAAGAAATTATTGATCTCCTTAGTGAGAAGAAGGTGGAAAAACTATACTTCCTCATTGGCCCTGAGAAATTTTCATTTGCTGCCCTTCGACACTTTATTCGTGATGAGAAAATTAAGAATGCAATTAAAGACGGTTTACCGCGTCAAAAGATTGCAACTACATATGGGGTTTCCAAAATGACCGTTTACAGGCATCTGAAAAATGGGAAGAAAAAAAAGTAACAGATTGTCAGGAAATGTTACAAATTCTTTTTGATTTTGTCTGCCCAATAGTTAAAATAATAGATTTATGTCCCCTAGTTATGAAGCCCGCTGGTTCATAAAATCATCAGAACCTACTCTTGAAGGGTGGTTTGCAACAAAAAGAGTTGACTCAAAGAATTTAATTTTTTATCGGGATAAGACCTTTGAGCGCGTTGATTTTTACTTGGCTAGTCCAGCAATGCACCAATTGGGGATAAAGTTAAGGTAAAGCAATATAGAAATTAAGCACCGTTTGGAAGATTCAGTTGAACCAATGATGAATATTCCAGGAAGGGTCGAAATCTAGCAAAAGCTAATTTCTTCAAAAGTAACGGATGATGATAGGATAGCGTCCAAGGAAAGACTTGGTTTCAAATATCGCTTTGACCATCCTTCTCAAGTTTCCGAAGTTTCAATTGATGACAAAACGCTTTTCGAAGGTTGCCAGGTTGAGTATACACGTTTTGAAGTAAGCAACAAGGAGTATTATACGTTTGACTTTGAATATTTCAGTACCTCAGAACAGCAAAAACAGAATTTTCAAAGGGTGCTGAACTGTCAAGTAAGATTAGCAAAGATGAAGAGGATCTGCAAACAAGAAAAAAGAAATTAATGAGCACGAACTACGTCGTGAAAATGCAGTAAGTACTTACCGGCGGCATGGATGAAAAACGTGTCTATTTATATAGGAATAAAAATTAACTCTTTTGAATAATGGTTTGAATTGAATCTTTTGTTTGGAAATCGCAGTCTCAAATGAAAACAAAAAATAATATAGGGATCAATTCACTTCCGGATTTCGACATACCAAGAACCTTCAAAATACAAAAATCAGCCTTATGAAGTACGAACAATTCGATCCAACAGCAAATTGTAACCCTGTGTTGCCATTAAATTCGATTACAAATCGAATGAGTTTCTATCAGATTAATTTATTTGATCTAAAAATTGAAGTTGAACAATATAAAGAAGATGGGTCTGTGATAAACAAAAATGAAATAGGCAAAGCAAAGTACTACAGGCTAGGATTGCCCTTGGCATTGCTTTTTCCCGAATTGAAAGATTCTAACTATTTAAAGGAATATAAGTCGAAAGAAATTGAACCTTTTTGCCTTGGGATTGAGAATATTTACTTGCCCACATCTGCTCCCGAGAAGAAAGCGAAGGAGCCTACCTTAATATTAGTATATATAGAAGATTTAATAACCAAACGGGTAACATTAAATAAGGGTGATTTCATTGAGTTGGACTTAAGCCAAGTTAATCTAATCCGTCGAAATGGTGAAATAATAATCAGGAAAGAGGAAGAATATTATCTATTAAGGTTTGCAGGGAAAAGGTCAATAGCTGCCGACAAAACAGATGCAAAAACGGGTACAATTCATACGAAATTAGGTGAACATAAAATTTCTGAGGGAGAATTTAAAAATCTAATTTTAAAAGGTACGATACCAATTAGGTATGAAACAACAAATATTAATATAGAATTGAAAGCTGACTCCTTCCAAATGATAGGGATCCGCTTAATTTCCCAGGTCAACAATTATTAACAGGCATAAAGGAAAAGGGAAACACATCCGAACTTTCCGATGAAAACTATAAAAAGGCATTAGAATTTTTGTTTAGTGATAAAAGGTGTCCTATTGAGGGGGGAGGAAATCATTTTACTTTGCCTTATTTATCTATTGAAGATTATGATTTAATATTTTCTTATGTGAAAGTTGATGTTCGATTTATATTAATTAGTGAGGATGTCATGCTGAAAAGAAAGCAACAACGGTTTTTTGATATATTTAATGACGTAATTTCAGGATCGATTTTTGGTCATAATCCCGGCACTACTTGGTTAACAGCTGAATTATATCAAGAGTGCTTAATGGTTTTATTAAGTGACGCAAGATCATCTGTTAAGAATTTAGGCACAAGGTCATTAGAAGGTTTAGTTGCAAGATATCCTTTTTTTGATAAAGTATTTTTAGAGTTTAGAAAGGATAGAAGATATAAAACTACAATAGAAAGTTTAGAAAAATTAAGAGAGGGAGAAAAGCCAAGCGATCCGCCAGATTATACAGTAGGACCCAAACTCCCAACATATCAGATTGGCATTTTCTCTAATTATGCCCAAACCTGGAACTTAATGGGATATTCTAGAGGCACTCTACTAAACTCAATAACGCTTGCTCCGCAAGAAGAATTAACTATAGAAGTATTTTCTTTCGATAAATTGAAGATAGAAGATGAAACGGTAACTGCAACCGAATTTGAGACAAATTCTGAGATCAGTTCTTTCGCAAAGGCCAGTGCACAAGTTGCAAATGAAAGTAGCCAGACTACCGGGGCTAATGCAGGAGTCGGTTTAGGGATTCCCATACCTGTGGGTACCATTCCAATCTCTGCAAGCATCAATGCCGATGTAAATACGGAAATAAAAAATAGCCTGCAGAATTCTGTGGACCTAATTCATGAAACGACAAGAAAAAGCATTGAGAAGATTAAATCCACTACTCAAGTTAAAATTGTACAAACTCATGAGATCGGAGAAGAAACTCGTACAACCAGAAAAATTCGGAATCCAAATCAGTCGCGAACCGTTACCTATAACTATTATGAAGTTTTGGAAAATTATTCCGTAACAACCAAGCTTGAAAAATGTAAGCGTTTCTGTGTTCTGGTAAAAAATCCACCCTTTAAAATCGACGAGTACTTTATATTAGCGTATGAAGATAGACTGAAAAAGGCTTTGATGACTTCTCTATATAAGGATGGATTCGAAGCAGCTAGGAAGATTATAGCTCAAGATTGGTTTGATAAAGTCTCATCAATTAAACCAGAAATAGAAAAAGCAAAAAATGATAATGCAAGCAAGGAAAACAATATTAAGTCTTTAATTGTCCAAACTGCTACTCAGCTAAAAGATTGCTTGCAAAAGTTCATTCAAGTGGATGTCGACAAAGCTCTACGCGTTATGGCCGACAATGTTAACCCTTTCGTTGGTGAGGATGATAAGCCTTCTGCAAGACAGCTTTCAAAGGCTGATGCTGATTTTGGTTTATTTATGTTCTGGTCAAAGTTTAAACTTGTCTATCCAGGTGTTGATTTAAAAGCTGCGGATTATGTCGACTTTTTTGCTGCTAATCCAAACCCCTCTGACGATGATGCTTTCAGACAGATGGAAACATTATTAGCAGGTTTGGATGATGAGTGGCTCACAAACCTTAAAACATTGGGAGCTTCTATCCTGTTCGACCTCGTGGCGGTAATTATTACAGTAACAAGCTTTCCTATACTACTACCCTTTGCGCATATGATAGCTTTTTATGATAATAATAATGGATTACCGAAGCTTATAGAAAAATCAAAAAACAATTGCTTCAGTTTCAATCCCAAACCGAAATTCAGATACCGAATGCTCCCGGAGGAATTGAACCTCCAGCCATAATACCTGGATCCGGCCCCCTCAGATTTTTACATTACAAGAGTTGGCCTTAGTACAAGCAGACTTCAAGAAACTAATTCTTCATATTCAGGCGAATAAAAACTATTATATAAATAGTATCCTACTTTATGAAGACACCAGTGATCGTCTAATTCGATTAAAGGCACATGGACTTTTAGACTATGTAGAAAATGAATTATTAGGATTTACGGGCGACTTTTCTGTTTTTCCTTTAAATATTGAAAATTTAGACGCTTCGACCAAAAGATCTTTGCTCTTGAAGTTTTCTCAGTTTAATCCTGATGATGAAAAGCTTGGTCCTTCAATTAAAGAAAAAGCTGAAGAGTTTAATCTTCCCACAAGTGGTGTTTACATAGAATCGATTTTAGGTAAGTGTGATGCTTTAGAACCTTACCTTCTGGAAAGACGAGAAATAGAAAAGGAGATGGCGAAAATTCAAAATAACATTGCTGCAGAAAAATTGAATCAATTGAAAAAGGAAACTGAACGAATGCAGAAAAGGCTTGAGTCCGACCAGTTAAGCAATCCTAATCTTGATTTGAAATGAATATCGGGAATGTTAGTGAATTTATTTCAAACAAAACTCAAGAAGTTGACCTTGATAGTTTCGATAGTTCTTTCAAGTTCACAGATGCTGAAAACCCTGAAGGGCCATTTAAAATTACTGCTGTTGAATTAGCAAACTCTTCAGTTGAATTACCTAACTTTTTAATGGGTGATGACAAGACTGTGTATAAAGTAGGTCATAACCAATTGGGTGATATTACTTTGTATAAGGATGTAGATGTAGTAATTGCAGACATAGATGAATTCCAAGAGTCGATCACAACAGGTAATTTAATTGGACTAAATAAAGAGGAGTTATTGAGCTATTTAAAGCAGTTGTTGGTCCTGGCAGAACTGAATTGTTATTACACTAGTCTTGGCGCTCGGCTACACAAAGAAGCAGTTCAGGATGCAGTTGACATTGTTCAATTCAAGAAAATTGAATTTACAAATGCTAAATTAAATGAGATAGACTGGACAGGAATAGTACTTGTAATTGTTGTCACTGTATTCTTTGAATTGGGAATAATAGGGGCAATTGCAGGGACAATTTTTGGATCCCTGTCTTCAAGAATGTTCAATTCCATATTGTATAAGCTTGGTAAGGGAATGATAGAGAGGAATAAGAAATCAGCCTTAAAAATTGTAAATGGTAATATTGAAAGATTAGAGAAATCAATTGAAATATTAACAGAATCCAAATTCCTAAAGCTCCAGGAAATATTGAAACGGAATAAAGGTAGAAAAGAACTATCTCGCGGTCAAAAAGGAAAAATCCAAGCTTTCTCTAGGCAAATTGAAATAGAAAATGAAGAGCTTATTAATCAACGGAAAGCTATTGATGATCTCATAAGCTCAAAAGAGCTAATGCCCGATTTAATTAAAAGAGGCAAAGAAATCTGGGATAGAAAGCTCGATAATTTGAAGCCTGATAAAAGAGCTATAATCAAAGATCCAACAGAGGTGATTGCAGGGGAAACTATAAAGGCAAGTCCACCATCAAGCAGTATAGGTCAAGGCAAAATTCCCATGGAAATATATCTAAAAACTTACTTTCAAAATTTTTTTGAATCGGATGTATTAATTGCTGAACGCAGTGTTCTGTTGATTAAAAAACTCATTGCAAAAATTGAACTTTTTGAAGAATTTCCGGAACAATTACAAGATATAGTTAATGATATGTCAATTTGCTTTGATTTTGAGGCAGCTAACAAATCATTTGAAATATTTTTCAATGAGTCATTTAAGTATGAAATAGAAAAAGAAAATATTACGAAAGAATTTGAGTTTTTAATGTGGAGCCTGATTCACTTATACGGGAATTTTACCAAATCTACTTTAACTGGGCCCTCGCAAACCTCTAAAGATCTTGATATGTTTAAAAAAGTCACCGTAGAATTCCCTTTCAGTACAAATGAAGAATACTATTTTAAGGAAAGATTTAATATGAATAGGATTGTTCTCTTTGAAGAAATGACAAAAGTGATTATGAAATTTAAGGCCGAAGGAGAATTTGTTAATAATGTTCTAGCAAAAGAAAAAGATATGAAAATATATCAAATTATTATTGACTCTAGGGTTAAAGAATAGCTTTGTAAACACCCTCAAAAACAGGACAGGTTGAAATTAGACTTTAAGCACTAATTTCAACATTATGAAAAGAGGAAAGTTTTCAGAGACACAAATTGTAAAAGCCCTTTAAGAAGAAGGAGCGGGTCGCAAAGCAGATGACATTTGCCGTGAGCTGGGCATTAGCCGTGCTACTTCTATAATTGGAAGAGTAAATATTCGGGGATGGAAGTAAGCCAGCTTAAAGAATTAAAAGAACTGCAGGAGGAAAACCGGAAACTCAAAGCGATGTATGCAGATCTCGCTCTTGATCACCTGATATTAAAGGAGATCATCGAAAAAAAGTTGTAGGGTTCTGCCGCAAACGGCAACTGGTGGAAGAAGTGAAAACCGACGCATCCATCAGCATGGTCAGAGCCTGTCGCATAGTTGGACTGTCGACGTCAGCTGCCTATTACAAAAGTTGTAAGGATGATAGTGAAGTGATCACTAAGCTGCAAAGCTTAGCTGAGAAACATCCCACAAGGGGATTTGGAGTGTATTATGGACGCATCCGCAATGAAGGAATAAAATGGAATCACAAACGGGTAAAGCGAGTCTATAATTTAATGGGACTTAACATTCGCCGCAAACACAAACGAAGATTACCGCATAGAGAGAAAATAGCATTAGAGCAACCTGAGGGAATCAACAAAAAATGGAGCATGGATTTATGAGTGACGCACTTACTGACGGAAGAAAGTTCCACACCTTTAACCTGATCGATGACTTTAACCGGGAAGTACTGGCTGTTGAAGCAGACACATCACTTCCTGCCAGGCGTGTAGTGCGAATATTGGAACGGGTTATCTGGGGAGAAAGGTAAACCAGAATCGATACGTGTAGATAATGGTCATGAATTTATCAGCCATACACTGGAATCATTCTGCAAAGAGCATGAAATACAACTTCAATTTATCAAACCCGGCAAACCCATGCAGAATGGATATGTAGAACGCTTCAACCGCACGTACCGTGAAGATATTTTAGATGCGTATCTGTTTGAAAGCATCAAAGAAGTGAGAACTCTCAGTGAAGAATGGATACAGGATTACAACCATTATCATCCGGACGGGTCGCTGCACGGCTATAGTCCAGTTAGCTATCGCCATGCTGTGGAAAGTGGAAAACTCGCTGCCCGCAATTACCCTGCGGAGTTTACCACATGCCACAGCAGTTTTAATAATAATACCAATGATCAGGTAAACATTTTAACTTCAAACATTCTTAACCCGCAAAAGTCTAGTTCAGACCTGTCCTAAAAATGGGGTGCTTACAAAGTATTAAGCCTGCGACAAAATTCTTACAAGTTTGTATTGGCTTAGTCCATCTTGATTGAGAGGATGTTGACAAGAAAAAACCATTAAATCGTTTCTTGCCGACAACTGGAAACTTTTAGAGACTGTTTGTTAGTTCAAGTACTAATTATCACAGATAAGGAGAATTGGCTAGGAATATCCCTTTCCTCTTGAAAATACTCTATTTTGGATAAAATATATAGTTAATTTTATTTATCAGGAATATCTTTTCAAGGAGGCAATTATTATTTTTTCAATGGTAATTTCATAAGGTTCTCCATTAAACTGATCCAATAAAGTCTTTGGACCAGGCCTTAAGTTGGAATTGCAATTCATCGATAATGAATACTTCCTTGTCGCTGTTAATGCGCATATCTATTCTTGCATAATCCTCAGTTTTAATATCCTGAATACCCTTGCTGCAATCTTTTTAACTTTTAAAACAGTCGCTCTATCTTCATTTAAAGGCATCGAATACAACTTTAATTTATCTCTTAATTTCTTATTGTTTTTAATTGGTTGAGAAAGGATACTCAGTCCTTGTGTTTGTTTTTCCAGTGGAAACACCACTTCCCTGGGATGATAAACACATAAATCGGCGCCGTTACCTACGATTGCTACGGTAACTTCTTTTCCCATAATAAAGGATTCTACAACAACGGAGTCGTATTGCTTTAGAAAAAGCTGCCGAATTATTCTTTGCAGTTGAGTGTGACTATTTACTATGTTCTTCAGGAAAATGCCGTCCGATCCACCTTCAAAATTTGGTTTAATGATTACTGGAAACTGCATTTCGGTTATTTTCATGCTGTCGTTGCGGAATATCTCACGGCAAATGGGTGCCTGTAAACCGTTTTGAATTAAAATATCCTTACTTATTTTTTATTCATGGTTAAAAATACCGGCACTGTCTGGTCCAGTATATCTTATACCGAGCATATCCAGTACTGCTGGGATAAAGAGCTCACCTTTTCTGTCATTTTTGTAATGCTGCACCATATTGAATACCAAGTCATATCGATGAGCCTTTAAATCCTCGATGAGTATTTCTATCGAATTTTTGAATGGAATGATTTGTACCTTGTAACCTAAAGTTCTTAAAGCGTCAGCAATATAAAATTCCATAATGTCATTTGACTTAGCCGTAAGGCCTAAATAGAGGGGGTCATTATTAAAAAAGCATTCATCATCTATTAACAGGCCGACCGTAATAGCATTTGCTTGCTTTGGTTTTTTCTGACTGTGTTTTCTAAAGTTCAATCCTTTTGTGCGCATGATTTGAGCTAGTGGACTTGAGATTTTATAATTTTCCTGCAAAATAAAATAAGTCTTTGTTCAGTAATCTTTTCTTCTGTATTTTAGATAGATAATAAGACGTTTATGAAAAAATGGAAAATCCTTGGCTTTCCTTATGAAGAGGGCACTTATTGGAGAAAGGGAACAAAATGGGGACCTTCAAAGATAAGAGAGCAGCTTTCTAAAATGAGGGAATACAGTGTTAATTCGGATAAATATATGCCCTTCGATTTAAATAGTATTGATGAAGGTGACATACTGTTGGATCCTTATTCAAAAAAAACCAGTTTAAAAAAAATAGAGGACGAAGTTGATATAGTTTTGAGTAAAGGAGTGCAATTAGTAAGTCTTGGGGGTGATCATTCAATCACTTTACCGATACTGCGTTCCTATCATAAAAAACATAGAGATTTCGGAATAATTCATCTTGATGCACACTCCGATACATTCGAACCAGTAAACGGGTACAAATATCACCATGGTGCATTTATCAAAAACGCAGTGGAAGAAGGTTTGGTCAATCCGCAAAATATTTATCAATTGGGTTTGAGGGGGCAGCTCCGGAAACCGGGATTTGAATTCGCAGAAAAGCAAATGATCAACCTTATAAAAATGGCTGAATTCAGGAAACTGGATTTTTCAATCGTGAAGAGATTAAGGAACAAATCCATACCTTACTATCTTTCAATAGATATTGATGTTGTGGATCCCGCTTTTGCACCGGGAACGGGTACACCTGTTCCAGGGGGAATGACGAGTTTTGAAATATTGGAACTAATGAAAGAAGTAAGCAATTTTAATATCATTGGGGCAGATATAGTCGAGGTAGCTCCGGTATATGATACGTCGGAAATAACAAGTCTTTTGGCCGCAAATATTTTATTTGAACTGCTTTGTAATCTATAAATATGGTAACAGGCTTTTCAGGGTTCATCAGCAAAAAAATATTTCATCCAAACCCTCCTGCTTTTAATAATCAAGATCATAAAAAATACCTGGAATTCTCTTTCGAAACCATAAACTTTTCGGAATATGGATTTCAGAAAGGGGTCATCAGATGACCTGTATCATTCAGATAGGGCCTTGTTTATGGTTATGGGCTATTGTTTTATATCTGAAAATAAGTCTGGAAGAAAGAAATTAGCGGGGATAGACATATTCTTATTGTGGGAAAAATTTGGACTGGATGTTTTCAAATTGTTAGAAGGTTCCTACTCGATCATTATTTGTCATGAGAGTACTTTGTATTTTGGATCAGGCAAAGTACCCGGCCCGGTGTTATATTATTCCAATAACGAAAATGGTAACTGCTATTTTTCTTCCGAAGTAAAATATTTTTTATGCGATATAGAAATAAAACCATTTAAAAAGCACAGCGAACGATTACTATTTTAAAACCAGAAAGAACCGTATTCAATCAGGTGGAGCGGGTGTATGCCGGAAGCTATTTGTTCTATAACAAAAGTTCAAATAAAAGCAATTCTGATTCCGTATTATTCAGTATTTAGATCAATTGATTGTCTTGCTGAAGAAAGAGCCAATGAGTTAATAAGTTCAGTACTGGAAAAAGTGATAAAATATCTGCCGATAAAGAATAAGCCGGCCTGTCTTATATCCGGTGGCGTGGATTCAAGCATTGTTGCAATTCTTGTTTCTAAAAACTTTGGTAAACCACAAACCCTTTCTTTAGGATTTCCAGATCATAACGAATTTCCGGAAGCATCGCGTTTTGCTAGATCGAGAAATTTTGATTATGATGAATATATTGTTAATGAAAACGAACTTGAACAATCTTTTATCGAAGTGATTTCCTGTGTGGAGCACTATCATTCTATCTATGTTGAATACCTGACGCCAGTTCATATTGGGAATAAAGTTTTGTTAAAGGATTTTGATTCCATTGTTTCAGGTTATGGTTCTGATATAATTTTTGGGGGCTTTGCAAAAAGAGGGAATAGCTTTTCTGATATATCAACACAAATAACAAGTGAATACAAAACCTCCTTGTGGTCAGCTGAAACGAGCATGGCGCTAGCAAATTTTTATAATAAAGAGATTTACTATCCCTACTATGATAGTGAGGTTATAGATCTCGCTTTTCGGATCTCAACGAATTTAAAATTTAAGAACAATATTGAGAAATACATTCTTCGTACTTCGTTTAAAGACGTATTACCTGCTGAAACGGCATGGAGAGAAAAAATAGGTATTCATCAAAGTTCGGGCACTGAAAATTATTTCTCCAGCATAGCAACATCTTTAGTGGGCAAAACACTTAAACGAGAACAACTAAGGGTTGTAAAGGACCGAATTGCATTTGAATGTCTTAAACTTTTAATGGAAAATAAAATACACCACTCATCTATAGACTTTTCTGAAATTAAACGCCGATTCAATGAAGTTATCTGAAGTATTATTAAGTGAATTTTTAAAAAGGGGTATCAGAAGAGTATTTGGTGTTCCTGGCAGAGAAAATAAATATATTTTTTTTAATGAGGTTCCGGAGATAGAATTCATCACCTGCCGTGTTGAATTCAACGCCGGAATAATGGCGGAATTTACAGGAAGGATGACGCGTCGTCCTCAGGTTTGCTTTGGAACCATGGGTCCCGGGGCTACAAATTTAGTAACAGCCGCAGCTTCCGCAATTCTTAATAATTCACCGCTGCTGATCATAACTGCCCAACTCGAATCCGATGACAGATTTTACAACCTGACACATCAGTGTGTGAATCAAAAAAATTTTTAGTGAGGTGACTAAATTCTCAGAAGAAGTCGAACATGCGAATGAGCTGGTGCCATTATTGGAAAAGGCATTTGACATAATAATGACAGAACCCCCGGGACCAGTCCATATTAGTATTCCAGTAGATCTGTATAATAAGGAGATAATATATCAAAAGCTGAGGAACATCAGCGAATTTCCTATACCGAAAATTATCAGGCTTTATGATCAGTTTACACCAGACGATCTTCAAAAAGCCCGGGATTTGATTGCTCATTCCAACTGTCCATTATGTTTAATAGGGCAGGAAGTAATAAGGCTGGATATACATGATGACGTTAGATCATTTTGCGAAGTTTTGAATATTCAGACTATTTCATCAGCGAATGCACAAGGTATATTTCCCCGGGAACATGATTTAAATTTAGGCTCAGCGAGTCCATATATGGAAGGGATTTTAGGTTATCCTGCACTGGAAGAAATCTTTAAGGATGTTGATTTACTTATTTGCATAGGATACCAGTATGCTGATGATTTACTACCCAAAATGTGGGCTTATGGGGAGGAAAAACAATCTTGCTTTTATCCGGCATTGAAATGAAGGAAATCGAAAGTAAGTTTAATCCTGACCTGAAATTAATTGGGCGTATCGAAATAATTCTGAAAGCACTTTTGATGGAAAAATATGAAAAGAAGGTTTTAAGGAGATTTTTAGGACTGCAAGAAAGATTTCAACTACTCTATAATTATGACGATGGATTAATAATGTCACCAATCAATATTATTAAATGTATTAATGAATATATAAATGCGGGCATTTTAATTTCTGATATTGGCTATTACAGACATCATACAATAATTTTTTCAGCACCCGAGACCCATCGTAGTTTTTTTACTGATTCCGGGTTATCCAGCTTTGGAAGCGGCTTGCCATCAGCTGCTGCAGCAAAGCTGATTGATAAAGATAGAAGAGTAGTGTTAGTTTGCGGGGACGGTGGGTTTCATTCCGGAAGTTGTGATCTGGAAACCCTGGTCAGAAATAAAATTCATATCATAATTGTGATCCTTAATAACTCAAGCTTCGAATTAATAAAATTATATCAAAAGCAGGGCAAGCCTGATATTTCAAATCAGAACATATTGAATTTTTCAAAAGTGGACTTTGCTTTAATTGCTGAAGCAAATGGCTGTACCGGAGTGAAAGTAAACTCTATTGAACACCTAAAAAACATACTGGAAAATTATAATGATGATTGCACGTTGGTACTTGATGTGCCTTTTAAGTATTCTGAGCAAGATACATTCAAAGAATCTTTTTGAAACAGGTTCAAATAGCAGTATAATCCATATTTAAAATATCCTATGACCGTCCTTCATCGAAGGATCATCTCCGATAAAGATTTCAGAGGCATCATGCATCAGTCTTTTATCGTCAATAACGATTCTATCCAGTGGGCCTAATAAAGTGAATTGGCTGATAATATTTTTATCGTTGTCTGCAATCCTGCTTATGCCTCCCGTAATATTTTTTCTTTCCATCAATTGTACGGTAACAAAATCCACCCCATCTTTATGCAAGCCTCCCGGGGTAGGTAAGGCAGAAGTTTCTTTATTGCATAGAACACGAAAAAAATGAACGCTTACTTCCCAAGGCCTTAAAAAGTTATTAAATCTGTTTAAAATAGTAAAATTCGATAATAATAGTTTTTTGAAAATTTGGTTATTTATTGCGGTGGATGGTATCGGATCAATAATTTTTTCAATCCCTCCTGTAATTTTATTGACTTCGGTTGATTGAAAGTATTTAGTTGGGGGCAAAACTGAAATTTGTCCAGCTGTGCTAATGTGAAATTTACTAAAACATCTCTGGCGATATTTGCCATTGTTAGGTAAGTAGTTGTCGGGACCAAGGTTGTTCCATTCTTTTCTGAATTTTTCGAATTCAGCGAACTCTGTGCCAGCTAAAGTCTGATCCCTTTTATAAATTAAAGTATATCCTTTTCCTTGTATGTCTTTAATTTTTGTCAATAGTATATTATCAGAAATCATGTGTTTTGAATTGCAAAGTTTATTTTTCAGTTATAAATATATCACTTTCTCATTAGAATAGTTCCTCGGAAAGGAGGTTAATACATCTCTTATAGAGATACTGAAGTTTAATTAAGGTTATGTCTTGACACAACCCTTCCTTACCACCCAACTCCTGTTATCGCATCTACACCAAGGATTTTTCCAATCGTCTTATAACACAACTCATACCTGTGTAAATACTCTTAACCCATAAGACTTTTTCCGAATAGTCTGGTAAGCCTCCTCCAAAGTAGGATAGGTTAAAAATATACCATTGGGAGATTGTATAGGGAAAGATAGTTAAATAATTCGCCGGGAAGGAGAGATTTTTGCTGAAAAACCGACAAATATTTTTTATACTTTCGCTTGAGAAAAACGTTGGCAATTTGAGTGATGAAAGTGTAGTAGAGCAATGGATTGAACGCGTATTACCAATGTTTTAGCGGAAAAGATGTTTGCTTGTGGACCATCGCGCGAAGCATCAAAGTTGGTTCATTTTCATCATCGTATTGGTGAACGGGCATCGAGTTCATTTTAAAGGAGAGTATCCGGATCAATGGTGATGATTTAATGCATCTTCTGCCTGTATTCTTACCCAAGGAAAAAAAAAGTTAATTTACGCTGATTCAAAACTTTAAACTCTTATAATCTTAGTCAATGTAACTGCGATGCCAATACAAAAATTTTCACCTCCGGCCTATATCCAGGATCTAAATGAAACGCTCAAGGATGCATGGAGCAATATCATTGATAATTGGTATAAACAGGCGATAAGGTACCTAAGAGAAAGCCACGGCATTCCCAATCCATACTTGTTCAATCTACTAGAACATCCTGAAGCGGAAAACGGTCCTGTAAGAGAAATCCCATGGAATGGCTACCCCAGAAAGTATAAACTTGTATTCCCAAACCAGGATGAACGGTGGAGAATGACGGAATCGGTTGTGAATAGAGATCTGAATGGCAGATCAACTCCGTACCGTTATCTTGTTAATGGAAATTATATTAAGGCCACTGATATTTTTTTCAGGGACCAGGATGAATACTGTGAATGGAAATCTTTCTACGATCCCGTAAGCAATCATCTGAAGAAAATAGTGTTTACCTGCGAAAACCCTGAGTACTGGACTTTTATTGCTGAAAATGACCGCCAGCTACTTTTGGCCAAATACAGGGAAATAACCGGTGAGAACGTGGTTATGGACGATCTTTTTTCAATAAGGATATTTACTATCCAAACGATGACGGACAGTATGAAAATCAAAACGGCAGGTATAATCCGCATAATAAATGGAATAGTACGCATGGCATACTTCATCTAAGCCATCCCGCCAACTCCCTTTCTGCAGAGATATATCTTGCGGCCGATGCCACCGTGGTGAGAACAGACAACAGTGGATCCATTATCACTGATGATAAGACCTTGATTTGTTGTTCGGCATACGGTAGTCCCAACCGATTTAGCGATCCTACCATTGGGTCCAGAATAAATACATTGGTAAGAAATAAGATCTCTGTGACGGTTAATGATCCTGTCGGTCTCTATATCCACAGCCTAGACACAGGAGCCATCGAATTTCCACAGGGACTTTCATTTGAAGACTGCTGGAAAATTGTACGTGGCAGTGGGAATATGATCCTGCGGGCTGAGTTTTCGGTGCCAGACAATAGCGGACATACAATGGAAGACATCATGGTGGGTGGGAATAGCTTGAAATTTGGAAGCCAACTTGCAGAATATATCAATATGGTGATTTATGGCAAGGGCTTCAATTTCCAATTACCAGATCCAATGCCAAGTGATTGCGTCGCTCATTGTTGCACTGTTCCCGCTTTTCCCAATCTAGTTCAGCCAGTTGACATTAATCAATCCTGTACACCAACACCCGCGAGCCTTATTTTATCCCGTCCGCTTGAAATCTTCCAAGCTGCTGATGCCGAAACAATATTGCTGACAAACAAAAGCATGCTCAAGCACAAATTTGTGAAGAAGAGAATATAACCACTCAACCATGGATGAACCGTTACTAGATGTTTTCGACATTCAGGCCAATATTGCGCCTGGATTTAGGTTACCACATCAATGGGTAATGGGCTTTGCAGGAAGCTTTATTTCACTGAAAGAAGTATTGAAATATCTTGCTCCCAAGCTTACTTCAATGCAACAGGCATATGAATACCATAAGGTGCGGAAAAGACTCTCTATCGAAAAAGGAATATTTGGTTTAAAGAGCTTCAAATTGCATGAAGAAGCTGAAATATTATGGTTCAACCTTGCAATAGGAAGAGATTTGTTAAAAGAACTGAAACTTCTTGCGCCTGAAATGCAAGATGCTTCTTTTGCAGCAGGAATGTACAACCGATCTTTTCATTTGGGCGATCCGCGAAACGAAGGTGAACAGGGACATAGAGATGGCTGGAAATTCGGAAACCCTGAAAAAACCATAAGCCTTTTGTTAATTGTTGGATCAAGCAAGGAAAGTTCATTGCTTGAACAAGCAGATATCTTTGAAAAAAAATTCCATAAGCTCATCATCTACTCTGAAGCAGGGAATAGGCTTGAAAACGATACCGAGCATTTTGGTTTTAAAGACGGTGTATCGCAACCTAGGCATACGCGGATTTGTTTATAATGATGGCACTTCATATCTCGATGAAAGAAGGGTAATAAACAGCATCACTGGTCCTGAATTCTCTATACCGGGGGCTGTTTTAGTCTGGCCCGGCGAATTCATATTTGGATACCCGAAACAAAGCAGCAATAATTATAGACTCCCGGATCCTTTTTCAACAGAGGGGGACCCTGTTTTGAAAAACGGTTCCTATTTGATTATTCGCCGCTTGTCGCAAAACGTCCGCGCTTTCTATGAGGAAACAGCACGAATTTCAACTGAATTACAGCAATTACAAGGCTTTCAGAAATTCAATGCGGAATATGTGCGCGCAAAAATGGTTGGGCGGTTTAAGAATGGGGTGCCACTTACAAAAGAGGATACCCGAAGTACTGCAGTATTTGATCTTTTCGAAGATAATAATTTTCTGTACAAGGAAGGAGCTCAATCCGCCAAACTTAATATTGGGACCATAGTCTCTGGAAGCAAAAGTGATTTTATGGGGATTAAGTGCCCAATGTTTGCGCATATTAGAAAAGTCAATCCAAGAGACCTTTCCACTGATCAAGGTTCGGAAACAGATACTTCAAAATTTAGGGTGTTGCGGAGAGGTATACCTTTTGGCAAGCCATATGATTTTATTAACTCAGATAATCCAGTGAACAAGGAGGATCGGGGATTGTTTTTCATTTCTTATCAGACTAACATTGCCCAACAATTTGAACTCCTTCAAAACCGATGGGCTAATACGGCTATTAATCCCGAAGAAAACAAAGGATTTGATATGGTTATAGGTCATAATAATTCTGCTGAAGATCATAATATTTGGAGCATATTTGAGAACGAGCAGTTAGAAGGGAAAAAAGTAATGTCCATCAACAAATGGGTTATACCCACTGGAGGCGATTACTTTTTTTGTCCTTCTATATCCCTCGTGCAAAAGATAGTAGCTCTAATTCATTCATGAACTTTATGTTTAGCTATTATTAATCTGGCCGAGATAACCCACATTTTTCGAAGATTTTCTTAAAAAATGGTAGCAAGACTAAATTAATCTATTCAGTACCTTTATATAGACCAAGAATTTCTATAGTATCAGCGAGACAAAGAGATCCTTGAACGGTATTCGGTATGTTCATGTGCCTTAGGCAGGAAATCCCTCAGCAATTCGTAAAAGTTCAAGGAATGTAAAACAAGTGCTTGAAATGCCGACTTTCCATTTTCCCAATAGTGGTTTTTCTACGAAAAATCAAATTCTTCATCACGTCCAGTTGAATTTGGTCGGTGTCCTTGGAAGAATGGATTACAAAAGTGACATTGCAGGAAGCACATCAATTTTTAGGATAGGTTGAAATTAAGCATGAATGGAATCTTTTCGTGAAAAACCGAATCATGTGGTTGACAAAATCTCTTCGAGTCTCCTTTGGATTTTTCTATTTGGTTTGAATTTCCCCATTTCCCAACTCCCTACCGTTGAAGCATCAACTCCAAGGATTTTGCCGAGACGCTTGTGACTTAGTCCTCTTTTTATCCGGTATTGTTTGACCTTAAAACCCAAGCCATCTCCATCGGCTTGGACTGGGTAATAACCGAGAAACCTCACAATTTTGGGCATAAATTGGATTCGAGGTGTAGATCTCCCATTTCCCCAATAGGTTATGCAATCGGTACTAACTCCAATTATGCTGGCAACCTCCTTCTGAATTAGCTGGAGTTCCAGCCGTTTCTTCCGGATATGATCCCCAATTTTCACAGGATTTTTCGGAAATCCCTTACCAAATGGCTTTTTCACCAAATTTGCGGTTCGGGAAAAAGGCAACGCATGTATGTCCGTGTGGTTATTACAATCACCCGGAAAAAGAATGTGTATGCGGTGCAGGTGTTGTTCAAAAATATCTGAACCGCATTTCAGGTCCGTTACTGGATCGGATTGATCTGCATGTTGAAGTTACTCCCGTTCCGTTTAGGGAATTATCGAATATCAAACTATCAGAAAAAAGTGACCAGGTAAGAGAGCGCGTTATTAAAGCACGCGTGTTCCAGGAAGAACGCTTCGCAGAACATAAAGATGTTCACTCCAATGCACAGATGACCACGAAGATGATGCGGCAGTATTGTTTGCTTCCACCGGCAGGTGATCAACTGATAAAAACTGCCATGGAAAAATTAGGACTGTCTGCTCGTGCTTATGATCGCATTCTCAAAGTATCGCGCACGATTGCTGATTTGGAAGCAAGTGAAGATATTAGAGTAGAACATTTGGCAGAAGCGATACAGTATCGAAGTTTGGATAAGGAGAATTGGGCTGGGTGATTCGCATTGAATACATTCGTTAGTGCTGATTTTTTCACGCGAATACTTTCTTCCTTGCATTCTCTTAATGTTATACATTGAATGTGATTGAAGACTGTATCTTGCGTCAAATGGAAATCATCCGGCAAAGATTTTTTGCATTGTGCCCAATGTGGTTCACGACTGGTGAGACTGATAAAAGCCATCGCTTCCTTAACAAGTGGTGTTGTGCAACCAGGCATAAAAATCATTTTTGACTGGAAAAACTCATTGAATCATTCTTTGCTATCATTTTAAATTCAACCTCATAGTTAAACGGCCAATGGCATTTTCAGCTCCAATAAAGTCAACAGGCGGTATGGCAAATACCGGCGAAACCAACTACACACCTGCCCTGGTGGTGCTCACTTCACTTTTTTTTTGTGTGGGGTTTTATTACCTGCCTGAATGATATCCTGATCCCTCATCTGAAGACCATCTTCGACCTGTCCTACACGCAGGTGATGTTCGTACAGTTCACTTTTTTTACAGCCTATGCAATCGTATCCCTTCCTTCCGGCATGCTGGTGGAAAAGATTGGTTATAAAATGGGAATAATTGCCGGCCTGCTTACAGCGGCGGCTGGAACAGCGTTGTTCTATCCCGCAGCCGGATTTCGTTCATTTGAGATCTTTCTGTTGGCGCTTTTTGTACTGGCTTCCGGCATCACGCTCTTGCAGGTTGCAGCCAACCCTTACGTGGCCATCCTGGGCAAACCTGAAACAGCGTCCAGCAGGTTAAGCCTCTCGCAGGCATTTAACTCGCTGGGAACGACAGTGGCTCCGGTTATTGGCTCCATCCTGATCCTTTCTGTTGCAGTGTTAGGTGCAGATGAACTGGCAAAACTTTCTTTGTCAGACCAGGAAGCATACAAATTGAACGAAGCAAGCGCTGTTCAAACTCCTTATTTGATTTTAACAGGGATGCTGGTGCTGATTGCCATCATCATTGGCTTCTTTAAGTTGCCTAAGATTGAAACGGCTTCCCAGTCATCGGGTTTGCCCATTGAAGGAAATTATGAGCATCAGCAAAAAAGCGCATGGGGTTACCGGCATTTGGTTTTGGGGGCCGTTGCAATTTTTGTTTATGTAGGCGGCGAGGTTTCTATTGGCAGTTTCCTGGTAAACTATTTCAAGGAGCTTTTGAACATGCCGGAAGCGGAAGCAGGAACTTATGTGGCAATGTATTGGGGCGGTGCCATGATCGGAAGATTTTTCGGTTCGATAACGCTCTCAGGGATGACGGATAGCAGAAAGAAAAACATCTATGCGACAGGTGTGTTTGTGCTTGCATTTGCGCTTGCCTTGTACATCACCAAAGAGTATCAAAACCTTGCTTCATTTTCTCTTGCAGGGTTCAATAAGTCGATGATATTCCTTGTGCTGGTAGGTTTGAATTTCATGGCATTTAATTTAGGAAAACAAAAGCCGGGCAGAACGCTTGCTATCCTGGCCTTTTGTGCTGCAACTTTGGTGATCATATCCATGCTTACAAACGGGTCATTCGCCATGTGGAGCATCTTAAGTGTTGGATTATTCAACTCCATCATGTTTCCAACCATTTTTACGCTGGCGATTGATGGATTAGGCAAGCATACAGGGCAAGGTTCCGGAATACTTTGCACAGCCATTGTGGGTGGAGCAATTATCCCAGTGATACAGGGGATTTTTGCGGATAACATCGGCATTCACCATGCATTCATTTTGCCGGTACTCTGTTACATGTACATCGCTTATTATGGACTGAAAGGACACATTCCTGTAATGGCGAAGGGTGCCTGATGAGGGGCATTCATGTTTCATGGATGGATGAAGGGATTACATTGCAGCAGTGCTTACGCCTCAACCATGAGAGGGGAACAAAAGCAATGTCACACTGAGCGCAAACTATTTTATATCGAGTTCTTTGAGAATGACACTTTTAATACATCTTGAAAATTAATTGATCAAACCAAATGTCATTAGCAATGCATCGTCCAATCAAAGCGTCATCCAATCAAAGCGTCATCCCGAATTTATTTCGGGATCCCCAATAAGTAGAAACGATGTCACTATGAATCTAAAAACTGCAACTCAAAAAAAACAATCCAGGCCTTTGGATACGAAGTTCAAATTGGATGGGATGCCGAAATAAATTCGGCATGACAGCCCCGTAGCGAGAAACGCTCTATCAACCCTTCATCAAGAATCAACCATCGTCCAATCGTCGCCTCATCATGATGCAAACTATTCAGCGCAATACCAGTCAAACAATTATTGGAATTAATTCCCGACGCGCAATTGGAAATACTTGCTGCTGAAAGCAAGGTGGGTTTTCAGGTAAAGAAACTCACCGGCAAGTGTATGTTCCAGTTGATTCTGTTTTCGATGATTAATAGTGAACGGGCAAGCCTTCGTGTTATGGAAGCAATGTTTCATTCCATGCAATTCAGGCTGGTGGCACGCTCCTGCCCCATTGCTGTTGTGCAGCCAAAGTTCTTTCTTCATTTCTCCATTTTCGAAGGGACCTGTTTTTGCAAATACAGATTGTCCGAGTGTATTGTATACCTGTACGATTGCATTACCATCTATCTCCTTTTTCATATCCAGGTGAAGAACGAATGGCCATCAGTTGGATTCGGATATACATTAATTGCTGCTGATGGTTGTAATTCAGCATTTGATTTCCAGGAACTGAATACTGCCAGCACATCTGATAACGTGAAGCAACCCTGTAGTAAGATTGGGAACAAGAACAGGAATAGCACCCGCACCGCAACAGGTGATGCTATCACCTTCAGTGAACCTGGATCAGCTTTGGTTAAAACTACCTATAACCAATATGCAAGATTGATATGACTAAATTACGGTTAGTAAGAATTCAATTGAAATATGTGTTTTTAATTGGATTAATAGTTTATATGTTTGATTCTTCAAGGCGTAACTCTCAGCCTTAATAGAACAACAATTATTACCGATTATTTATCAGGAGGCGTGTGAAAAAAGGCTATATTTTTCGATAGCATTTATTTATCAAATTTTTAAAAATAGCAAACCAACAATTTCAAAAGGCATTGCTGTAAACCACCACGGCATTTAGCGCCAATGGTATGATGTAACTTTCTTTCCCGTAGCCGGAAAAGGGAAAGTTCCCGCTGTTGACAGCCCTGTTAGCAATTGAATATGATTTGTTTGATTCATAAAAATAAAATCAAAGAATATTATTTGATTTTAAAAGTATTGATAAACAAATAATTGAATAGAAATATTATTAATTCCAAAAGACATAAAATTCAACAAGCAAAACCTATGTTAAGGGTTAAAGCGCTGTTTTAATAGTACAGATTACACAAATAAATAGATAGATAAATAAGTAAACAAATATTATTAGTCTCTAATTACCTTAAACATCAAACTATGAAAAAGAACTTCTACCGCAGCACTAAGCTGAGCATCCTGGTTACTCTACTTCTTTTTATTGCCAGTCAAAACGCGCTTGCACAATTATTTCAGCAGGATTTTACCGGAGGTAACCCCTTATCGCAATATGTAAGCGCGACTCCGAACAACCATCAGTTTACTGCTATCAGCGTATCCGGTGGCGCGTCGGCTTCAGCAGCTTCGAATGCGCTTGTTTTCACACGGTCTGCAGGGAATGCTACTTTTTCCCGGATTGCAAATTTCTCCGGACCTCCCACATCACTCAGTTATTCATTTACACTTTCCACCACGTCATCTGGACTTACCAACAGTGTGGCACAGTTGAAGACCGGTCAGGACTTCAGCAACGCTATTACTCCGGAAACCAACCCCAATACCTATTCCCGCATCGCGATTGACTATGGATCAACCAGTGGTCAGTTCCGGTTACGTGATGTTACCTCCGGTGCGGTATCAGCCTATTTTTCAAGTCCGCAAAGTATTACCTGGACAATGAATAATTCAGGCACCCTTATTACTTATATCAGTCCGTCAGGATCCGCCGAGACTATCGGAGACGACAAGATGGATGTTTGGGTGGGAACCACTAAAGTATTTGATGACAAAGCGGTTACCACGCCTGGTGCTGTAATATCAGATCTTAAATTCCTTCTTGCTTCCGGCAGCGGCTCTATATCATTGGATAACATTTTAATTGATCCGCTGGCGTCCGCAATTACCTGTGCAAATGATCCTGCAAGTGCTGCTACTGATCCCGGAACCTGCAGCGTTTTTGTAAATGTGGGTTCGCCTGTAGAAAATGGTCCATGCAATGAAGTAAGCATTACCAATGATTGGAATGGCACGGACGATGCATCTGATTACTATCCGGTGGGTACAACCATTGTAACCTGGACCATTACCGACGATTGCGGCAATATGCTTTCCTGTTCCAATATGATCACTGTCAGTGATGATGAGTTTCCGGCATTTACGAATTGTATCAATAAGAGTGGTTCCACTGATCCTGATATATGCACCTATACGATACAAAACAGTGAGTTCGATCCGGAAGTGAGCGACAATTGCTTTCTTACGTCATTAACATATACCGGCACTGGTGCCACAAGCTTAAGCGGAGGTGGCACCCTTTCAGGTGAAATTCTTAATAAAGGAACTACACAAATTACCTGGACAGCCATAGATGCCAGCGGTAATACTGAAGAATGCATGTATGATATCACCATCACTGATAATGAAGCACCTGATTTTACGCTATGTCCAGGAAACGCATCCCGAAATAGTGATACGGGAGCTCCAACATATACCTCCGTTGGCAATGAGTTCAATGCTATAGCCACGGATAATTGTGGCACCGTTACTTCTTTAAAAGCCAGCTTATCAGGAGCTTCTTCAGGAACCAATTTAAGTTCCTTAACAGGCCAGGTATTTAACTTCGGAATCACGCATGTTAAATGGATTGCTATAGATCCCGTTGGGAATAGAGATTCCTGCGAATTTGATGTAACCGTAATCGGACCTGTTCAAAATCTAAACACGTCCGCATACTATGTAACTATCCAATCTGCAGTAAATGCAGCTACTGCAGGCGATGTGATCCAGGCAAGCGCGGGTACCTATAACGAGCGGGTAGTATTGAATAAATCACTTACGGTACAAGGTACTAATAAAGTAACCTGTATGCTTGATGGGACAGGTTTAATCGGTAACGGTTCGGGAATTATTATTAATTCAGGAATTACCAATGTGACGATTAAGCACCTTACTGTTAAGAACTACGCTGGCAACGCTCCTAACTCTTACGCGGGTATTTATGCAGTAGGGCAGAATAATAATCTTACGGTGTTGGGCTGTATTATAAAGGATAACTTAGGTGGAAGTGGTTTATATGCAAACGGACCAGTCAATACAGTGACGTATGATAGCTTGACTGTTTCCGGTCACACGGCTGTAGCCGGAGCTGCCAGGGGTATTGTAATCTGGAACGGACTCAAACAAAATATCTCGATTACAAACTGCGAGGTATTTGGAAACAACTGTTGTGGTATTGAGTTACAGGATGGAACGGCATCGGGGGTTACAATGACCAACAACAATGTTCACGACAATAGTGACAATGGATTTGGGGTCATCGGCTTTACCGGTGGTACAGGACCTAACCTGATATCGGCCAACACGATTTCGAACAATGGCCGTTTTGGTATCGAATTGAAGAACCCGAATGGCAATGGAGAAACAAGTGGTACAGGAAGCATTGTTATTCAAAACAACAATGTAACATTCACCGCTTCACCTATAATGAATAACCGCGATCATGCTGGCATTTCCGTTTATCGCCGCGGATTCGAATCAGGAAATCCCAGTGGCTATCCGGACGTTCCAACGGGAGTGGTGGTAACAGGAAACACTGTCGATGGGTACAAGCAACTAAATCCCGGCAGCGTTGAAAGTAAAGGATATGGTATTGTGATTGAAGGAACCAATCATTCAGTGGTTAGTAATATTATTAACAACAATGACGTAGGTGTGCAGGAACAAGGTGGCGCCCATCCTAATGCAAACTATGTGGTAAACAATGTTGGTGATGCTAATCAGAATGATGGCTCATCGGCCAATTATTTCGGACGTGGCAATGCTCCCGTGGCTTGCGGCAATACTATTGACGGAACCAATACCTACAGTGGCAACACGGTAAACAACAACACCGTTACCGGAAGTGGTTCTTATGGTCTGGTGATGAACACCACCACCGGTGAACTATTCTGTTCTATCCAGGCTGCCATCAACGATGCGCAAACACTTAACGGAGATACACTCGAAGTAAATCCGGGCAACAACTACAACGAACAGGTGCTGGTTAATAAAAGTGTAATTATTAAAGGTGTTGGCCTGTCACAACCTACCGTCAATTTTACAGGTACGGTAACGGGTAAACCAACATTGTTTGATGTATCAGCAGATGGGGTTACCATTGATAACATTCATTTTAATGTAGACCTTTCAAAACTAAGAAGTGCTGTTATCGCAAGCGCCGTTACCCTTGATAACATTGTTATAAGCAACAACGTCATTGATGCCTATGGCACTCCCGCAGGATCCTATGGAGACCGAAACGCTGTGAGCATCAACTATACAGGCACTACAAATTACAGGGTAGCATCTGGAGGCGTAAACAGCATTACGTTTGAAGGCAATACGGTGAACGGTTCACTTCCCGGCAGCTTTTTCAGATCTGCCATTTCAGTGGATGAAGGTGGTGGAACCTTTTCAGGCAACACCTTGCAGACCATCAATCACGACATACTGGTACGATTTGGCAGCAATGGAAATATAAATGTTACCAATAACAATTTCAACGGCGGTGGAATCGAACTGGTCGAACACAATGCAGGTGCAGGTAATATTAACGTTACCGCAAACATATTCGATGCAACCTTCGCCAATACCTCAGCTCCCGGTACTGCAGTTTTAAGATTAAAAAATAATCAGCAGGCGAAAACCACCACGGTTCATGGTAATACATTTATAAATCACCAATGGGCGGTTAGTTTAGAAAATTACCGGTCAGTGAGTATTGACAGCAATTCCTTTACCCCTCTTGCAGGATCTACCAGCTACATTCACATTGCTGAGAATACAAAATCGATCAGCTCCAATTCCAACACCATTGTACAAACTACAGTTGACGGTTCCTTTACGAGAAACACTTTCAATGGATCAGGAACGAGTGGCGGAACAGCTATAGGATTTTATAACCACGACAGCGATGCCGCTTCTTTTGGCACCTTTACCATTGGTGGAAGCATGGCCAATGCCAATGAATTTAATCCAATGATCGCTCAGTTTATCCGCCTTGATAATCAAACCGGAAGCAGCAATGCGGCCACCAATCCAACCGATTATCCCGATACAGGTGGCTGGCCCACTACGATGGCTTGCTGGAGCCAGGGGTATGATATCCAAAACAATAAGTTTGATGTAGGTTCAGGATTGCAGTTTCCTTCTGCCATGAACTTTACACAACGCACTGCACTGGAAGGTGCATTGTTCCACAAGCCGGATGCGGCATGTACAGGTGAGCTGATCTATTTCGTGCCCGTCCATAACCTTACACAAAACACTTTTTATCAAACGATCCAGGCCGCTGTGAATGCAGCTACTGCAGGAGATGTGATTGAAGCAAGTGAATTTACCTACAATGAAAGAGTGGTCATCAATAAATCACTCACACTTCAAGGTGTGAATAAAAATAATTGTGTGCTTGATGGCACAGGCTTAGCAGGCACAGGTTCAGGTATCACCATTAATTCCGGCATTACCAATGTTACTATAAAACATCTTACTATAAAGAATTATGCAGGTGCAAGTCCAAATGCGTATGCAGGTATTTATGCGGTTGGATCAAATAACAACCTGACGGTAACAGGTTGTATTATAAAGGATAACTTAGGTGGAAGTGGTTTATATGCAAACGGACCAGTCAATACAGTGACGTATGATAGCTTGACTGTTTCCGGTCACACGGCTGTAGCCGGAGCTGCCAGGGGTATTGTGATCTGGAACGGACTCAAACAAAATATCTCGATTACAAACTGCGAAGTATTTGGAAACAACTGTTGTGGTATTGAATTACAGGATGGAACTGCTTCAGGGGTTACAATGACCAACAACAATGTTCACGATAATAGTGATAATGGATTCGGGGTCATCGGCTTTACCGGTGGGACAGGACCTAACCTGATTTCCACCAACACGGTTGCAAACAATGGCCGTTTTGGTATCGAATTGAAGAACCCGAATGGCAATGGAGAAACAAGTGGTACAGGAAGCATTGTTATTCAAAACAACAATGTAACATTCACCGCTTCACCTATAATGAATAACCGCGATCATGCTGGCATTTCCGTTTATCGCCGCGGATTCGAATCAGGAAATCCCAGTGGCTATCCGGACGTTCCAACGGGAGTGGTGGTAACAGGAAACACTGTCGATGGGTACAAGCAACTAAATCCCGGCAGCGTTGAAAGTAAAGGATATGGTATTGTGATTGAAGGAACCCATCATTCAGTGGTTAGTAATATTATTAACAACAATGACGTAGGTGTGCAGGAACAAGGTGGCGCCCATCCTAATGCAAACTATGTGGTAAACAATGTTGGTGATGCTAATCAGAATGATGGCTCATCGGCCAATTATTTCGGACGTGGCAATGCTCCCGTGGCTTGCGGCAATACTATTGACGGAACCAATACCTACAGTGGCAACACGATAAACAACAACACCGTTACCGGAAGTGGTTCTTATGGTCTGGTGATGAACACCACCACCGGTGAACTATTCTGTTCTATCCAGGCTGCCATCAACGATGCGCAAACACTTAACGGAGATACACTCGAAGTAAATCCGGGCAACAACTACAACGAACAGGTGCTGGTTAATAAAAGTGTAATTATTAAAGGTGTTGGCCTGTCACAACCCACCGTCAATTTTACAGGTTCGGTAACGGGTAAACCAACATTGTTTGATGTATCAGTGGATGGTGTTACCATCGATAACATTCATTTTAATGTAGACCTTTCAAAACTAAGAAGTGCTGTTATCGCAAGCGCTGTTACACTTGATAACATTGTTATAAGCAACAACGTCATTGATGCCTATGGCACTCCCGCAGGTTCATATGGAGACCGAAACGCTGTGAGCATCAATTATACAGGCACTACAAACTACAGGGTAGCATCTGGAGGCGTAAACAGCATTACGTTTGAAGGCAATACGGTGAACGGTTCACTTCCCGGCAGCTTTTTCAGATCTGCCATTTCAGTGGATGAAGGTGGTGGAACATTTTCAGGCAACACCTTGCAAACCATCAATCACGACATACTGGTACGATTTGGCAGCAATGGAAATATAAATGTTACCAATAACAATTTCAACGGCGGTGGAATCGAACTGGTCGAACACAATGCAGGTGCAGGTAATATTAACGTTACCGCAAACATATTCGATGCAACCTTCGCCAATACCTCAGCTCCCGGTACTGCAGTTTTAAGATTAAAAAATAATCAACAGGCGAAAACCACCACGGTTCATGGTAATACATTTATTAATCACCAATGGGCGGTTAGTTTAGAAAATTACCGGTCAGTGAGTATTGACAGCAATTCCTTTACCCCTCTTGCAGGATCTACCAGCTACATTCACATTGCTGAGAATACAAAATCAATCAGCTCCAATTCCAACACCATTGTACAAACTACAGTTGATGGTTCCTTTACGAGAAACACTTTCAATGGATCAGGAACGAGTGGCGGAACAGCTATAGGATTTTATAACCACGACAGCGATGCCGCTTCTTTTGGCACCTTTACCATTGGTGGAAGCATGGCCAATGCCAATGAATTTAATCCAATGATCGCTCAGTTTATCCGCCTTGATAATCAAACCGGAAGCAGCAATGCGGCCACCAATCCAACCGATTATCCCGATACAGGTGGCTGGCCCACTACGATGGCTTGCTGGAGCCAGGGGTATGATATCCAAAACAATAAGTTTGATGTAGGTTCAGGATTGCAGTTTCCTTCTGCCATGAACTTTACACAACGCACTGCACTGGAAGGTGCATTGTTCCACAAGCCGGATGCGGCATGTACAGGTGAACTGATTTATTTCGTGCCGGTTCATAACCTGACCCAAAACACCTTTTATCAAACTATCCAGGCCGCTGTGAATGCAGCTACTGCAGGAGATGTGATCGAAGCAAGTGAATTTACCTACAATGAAAGAGTAGTCATTAATAAATCACTCACACTTCAAGGTGTGAATGAAAGTAATTGTGTGCTTACCGGCACAGGCCTGGTTGGAACCGGCAGAGGTATTTTGATCAACAACGGAGTTACAGATGTAACGATCAGAAAATTAACTGTTCAGAATTTTGCAGGTGCCAATGGAAACACAGATGCAGGCATTTATGGGATTGGTGGTAACAGCAACCTCCTGGTTGAACACGTCACCATTAAAAACAATGTGGGTGGCAGTGGATTTTATGCAAACGGTCCGGTAGATAATGTAACGATTGACTCCGTTACTTCTACTGGCCATACCATTGGTGCACGTGGAATTGTAATCTGGAATGGATTGAAGACAAATATTACCATCATCAACTGTCATGTATTTGGCAACAACTGTTGTGGTATTGAATTACAGGATGGCACTGCTTCAGGGGTTACAATGACCAACAACAATATTCACGACAACGGCGACAACGGTATCGGATTGGTGGGACTGCAAGGCCCCGGCGAAAACCTTGTCAATATGAATACGCTTTTGAACAATGGCCGCTTTGGTATCGAAATTAAAAACCCGAATGGTTCCGGTGAAACAACAGGCGCAGGTCGCATAGTAGTGGAAGATAATGATGTATCCAGAACTACGGCAATAGTTGATGCACGTGATATTGCCGGTATTGCTGCTTTCCGCAGAGGTGTATTGCCAGAAAATGTTGATATACCAACTGGGGTTGTAATACAGAACAATACCGTCTCAGGCTTCACGCAGCCCAGCACCAGTGAAGGGTTTGGAATTGTGGTGGAAGGAACAAATCATACCGTAAGCTCCAATGATGTGAGCGGTTGTGATGTTGGTATTCAGCGCCAGGCAGGTCATACTCCTTATCCCGGTGACGGAGATCAAAATAATGTAGCGGATAGCTACTTTGGAAGAGGCAACTCTCCTATCGCCTGTGGTATCACCTTATCAGGAAACATTTTAAGCAATACAATCAATACGCGCGATGTTGGGCCCTTGGGTGGTGATGGTTACGTTTATAATTCAAATTCAGGCGAGACATTCTGTACGATACAATCAGCGATTGATGATGCACAAACCCTGGGTGGTCATTCAATCACAGCAACCGCAGGAACATTCCTCGAAAATGTAACCGTGAATAAATCAGTTTCGCTGAATGGTGAAGGTGCCGGCAATACGATTTTGAGAGCAACTTCCGCATGTAATGGAAATGGAATTACTATTTCATCACCCAATGTTGCTGTGTCAGATTTAACAGTGATTAAATTCACCCGCGGAATCCTTACGTCCGCTGCGGGAATCGACCTTGTCAACCTGGTTATTGATTCGAGTTGCACCAGTGCAGTGGATTTGTCCACCGGCACCAGTGGGCTTGATATCCTTAACTGCACATTATCCAACACCATTATCGGTGTCAGAATTGGATCAGGTGTAGGTGTTACTGACTTTTTAATGGATGGTTGCGAAGTTCACGGAAACACGCAGGGATTTTATGCCTCCATGGAGACTGTAGGAGGCACACCCATTTTTGACGATGTAACCATCCGTAACTCAGACTTCAGCTATAACAGGCAGAAGGGAATGTACTTTGAAAAACTAAGTAATGCGCTGATTGAAAACATCCGAATGGATTCAAGTGGTTATGATCCTACCTATAACTTTAATGCAGGTATAGATATTAACCTCAAGTTTTCAAGTTATTCAAATATCACTATTCAAAATAATGAAATTACAGATTGCGGTGCTCCGGGTCCTTCTTCTCACGTGGAGTCACCATGTGCCGTAACAATTAAAGCAAGGGATGACAGTCCCTCTTACAATACATTCCCTGCCACACTAACGAATGTAGATGTATTAAATAATGTAATAAATGGCCCACAGAACGGATTGCGTTTTGGTGAATTCGGAAAAATAAACAGCACGCCAACAGCGGTTGATGTTCATGAAAATGATCTGAGTGGTTCCTTTGCTAATAAAGCCATCATCAACAACACACTCAGTACAGTAGGCGCTACCTGTAACTGGTTTGGAACAACCGATGCTCCTACTGTTGCATCAAAAATTTCCGGCAGTGTTACCTATTCTCCTTATCTCACATCTGGTACTGACGGAGATGCAGATCCTGGATTCCAACCTTCAGGGTCCTGTACAGGATCATGCACTATTGCCATTACCGGAATTGATGTATCCAATGCTACGTGTTTCGGAGGAAATAATGGTTCAGCTACTGTGAATGTCAGTGGTGCTGTTGGTACAGTTACTTATTCATGGAATACCATGCCGGTGCAAACCTCGGCCATGGCAACAGGACTTTCAGACGGGGAAACCTATACCGTTGCGGTAACAGATACTAATGGCTGCGTAGTCATTGATTCAGTTGTGGTATCCCATGATCATGAATTACCGGTTCCAACTGTATCCGGAGATAACGATGTGTGCGAATTTTCAACCGGTGTGATTTATACTACAGAAGCCGGCAATTTTGGATATTCCTGGAGTGTCTCAGGAGCCGACAACTATACTCCAACAGACAACACCGTGAGTGTTGATTGGGGTGCTGCCATACTTGGAATTATCGCAGTAACTTATACAGATGAGTTCGGATGCGAAGGAACTTCTGCAAATTATGAAGTAGATGTTAATCCTTCCCCAACTGTTGCCAATGCGGGTCCGGATCAAACAGGATTCTCTACCTGTGGTCTGACAACTGTAACACTTGCTGCCAACGATCCTTCAGTAGGAACGGGTCAGTGGAGTGTGGTGTCGGGTGTGGGTGGTTCATTTGTGGATGACAGCGATGAAGGAACTGCGTTCAGCGGAACAGCAGGATCAACTTATGTATTGAGATGGACCATCTCCAATGCACCTTGTACTGCTTCTACCGATGATGTTACCATTACTTTCAATCAAAATCCAACTGCTGCCAATGCAGGACCCGATCAAACAGGAGCATCAACCTGTGGCCTGACTTCCGTAACGCTTGCTGCCAATGCTCCTTCAGTAGGAACGGGTCAGTGGAGTGTGGTGTCGGGTGTGGGTGGATCATTTGTGGATGACAGTGATGAAGGAACTGCATTCAGCGGAACAGCAGGATCAACTTATGTGTTGCGCTGGACGATTTCTAATACACCTTGTACTGCTTCCACCGATGATGTTACCATTACTTTCAATCAAAATCCAACTGCTGCCAATGCAGGACCGGATCAAACAGGAGCATCAACCTGTGGCCTGACTTCCGTAACACTTGCTGCCAACGATCCTTCAGTAGGAACGGGTCAGTGGAGTGTGGTGTCGGGTGTGGGTGGTTCATTTGTGGATGACAGTGATGAAGGAACTGCATTCAGCGGAACAGCAGGATCAACTTATGTGTTGCGCTGGACGATTTCCAATGCGCCTTGTACTGCTTCTACCGATGATGTTACCATTACTTTCAATCAAAATCCAACTACTGCCAATGCAGGACCCGATCAAACAGGAGCATCAACCTGTGGCCTGACTTCCGTAACACTTGCTGCCAACGATCCTTCAGTAGGAACGGGTCAGTGGAGTGTGGTGTCGGGTGTGGGTGGTTCATTTGTGGATGACAGCGATGAAGGAACTGCTTTCAGCGGAACAGCAGGATCAACTTATGTATTGAGATGGACCATCTCCAATGCACCTTGTACTGCTTCCACCGATGATGTTACCATTACTTTCAATCAAAATCCAACTGCTGCCAATGCAGGACCGGATCAAACAGGAGCATCAACCTGTGGCCTGACTTCCGTAACACTTGCTGCCAACAATCCTTCAGTAGGAACGGGTCAGTGGAGTGTGGTGTCGGGTGTGGGTGGATCATTTGTGGATGACAGCGATGAAGGAACTGCATTCAGCGGAACAGCAGGATCGACTTATGTATTGAGATGGACCATCTCCAATGCACCTTGTACTGCTTCCACCGATGATGTTACCATTACTTTCAATCAAAATCCAACTACTGCCAATGCAGGACCCGATCAAACAGGAGCATCAACCTGTGGCCTGACTTCCGTAACACTTGCTGCCAACGATCCTTCCGTAGGAACGGGTCAGTGGAGTGTGGTGTCGGGTGTGGGTGGTTCATTTGTGGATGACAGTGATGAAGGAACTGCATTCAGCGGAACAGCAGGATCAACTTATGTATTGAGATGGACCATCTCCAATGCACCTTGTACTGCTTCCACCGATGATGTTACCATTACTTTCAATCAAAATCCAACTGCTGCCAATGCAGGACCCGATCAAACAGGAGCATCAACCTGTGGCCTGACTTCCGTAACACTTGCTGCCAACGATCCTTCCGTAGGAACGGGTCAGTGGAGTGTGGTGTCGGGTGTGGGTGGTTCATTTGTGGATGACAGTGATGAAGGAACTGCATTCAACGGAACAGCAGGATCAACTTATGTATTGAGATGGACCATCTCCAATGCACCTTGTACTGCTTCCACCGATGATGTTACCATTACTTTCAATCAAAATCCAACTGCTGCCAATGCAGGGCCCGATCAAACAGGAGCATCAACCTGTGGCCTGACTTCCGTAACACTTGCTGCCAACGATCCTTCAGTAGGAACGGGTCAGTGGAGTGTGGTGTCGGGTGTGGGTGGTTCATTTGTGGATGACAGCGATGAAGGAACTGCGTTCAGCGGAACAGCAGGATCTACTTATGTATTGCGATGGACCATCTCCAATGCACCTTGTACTGCTTCCACTGATGATGTTACCATTACTTTCAATCAAAATCCAACTGCTGCCAATGCAGGACCCGATCAAACAGGAGCATCAACCTGTGGCCTGACTTCCGTAACACTTGCTGCCAACGATCCTTCCGTAGGAACGGGTCAGTGGAGTGTGGTGTCGGGTGTGGGTGGATCATTTGTGGATGACAGTGATGAAGGAACTGCGTTCAGCGGAACAGCAGGATCAACTTATGTGTTGCGCTGGACAATCTCCAATGCGCCTTGTACTGCTTCCACTGATGACGTTACCATTACTTTCAATCAAAATCCAACTACTGCCAATGCAGGGCCCGATCAAACAGGAGCATCAACCTGTGGCCTGACTTCCGTAACGCTTGCTGCCAACGATCCTTCCGTAGGAACGGGTCAGTGGAGTGTGGTGTCGGGTGTGGGTGGATCATTTGTGGATGACAGTGATGAAGGAACTGCGTTCAGCGGAACAGCAGGATCAACTTATGTATTGAGATGGACCATCTCCAATCCTCCGTGCACGGCTTCTACCGATGATGTTTCCATTTCATTCAACCTGGTACCGGATGCAATATCAACTCCTTCCAGTCAGACACTCAACTGTTCAGGTACTTCCATCACTCCAATCGTGCTCAGCGGATCAGTGGGCGGAACGACCTTCAACTGGACGCGTAACAACACGTCGAATGTGACGGGTATTGTATCCAGCGGCAGTGGGAATATTTCAGGAATTCTTTCCAATACCACTCCTACAAGTCAGATGGTGACATTTACTGTTACACCATCTACTGCCACTTGCACAGGTTCGTCTATCAATGCTACGGTAAACGTGTTAGCACCTATCGTTCTAACTACCAGCCAGGTTAATGTGAAGTGTCGCGGACAAAGCAATGGCAGTGCTAATGTTTCTGTATCAGGTGGCACTTCTCCCTATTCGTATTTGTGGAGTAATGGCAGAACTGTTGCGAATATTATCAACCTCGCAGCAGGAAATTATACCGTTACAGTTACCGATGCCAATGGATGCACTGCGCAGACGGTTGTTACCATTACTCAACCTGCTGCTTCACTCACTGTTTCCATTTCAGGAACGTTTGCAGGCGGATCACTTACCGCCAATCCTGCCGGTGGCACGCCGGGTTATAGCTACCTCTGGAATACCTCTGCGACAACCCAATGTGTGGGAACCTGCAACGGTGTACCATTGGTGCATCAAACCTACCTGGTAACAGTTACGGATGCCAACGGCTGCAAAGCTTCCGCAAGCAAGGCCGTGAAGTTTGAAGATGAGAATGTAACTGAAGAAGCATTCACGGCAATTGTTTATCCGAATCCTTCCAAAGATCAGATCACCCTTGAATTCAGTGGATCCTACGACAGCAGGTATCTGGTTCAGATTCGGGATATCAATGGAAGGCTGATGATGGAAGATCAAGGTGCTTCCGTAATGGGGCCTAATCAACTCCATTATGACCTGAGTCAGTTTGCAGCAGCTACTTATTTCATATTCCTGGAGAATGCTGAAAACAGCAAGGTGCTGAAAGTAGTTTTGCAGCAGTAAACTGTGAATCAATACCAAAGAGGCGTGGTGAGAACTGCGCCTCTTTTTTAAAATTTCCGTGATAACGATTAAACATGATCTCTGTAACACCAGATACAACGGGATGCAAAGTCAATATGCTGATTTTCGCATTGATTATTTCCAACCTGTTCATCAGCAGGCAGGCGAACTCACAGGACTGCAGCTTTTCGGTAAATGCGGGTCCCGGCATTGATGTATGTTCCGGTGGCCAGGTAAACCTTGGAGGTACTATTGGAGGCGATGCTACGAAAGCCGGTTGGCGCGGTGGCAAAGGAATATTCGAACCCAATCGTGAAACCCCAAATGCGCATTACACTCCTCATGCTTCAGAAGCCGGAACAACAGTACTACTTATACTGGTGGCCAGCAATCCTGATAAGCCTTCGTGCATGCCGGTAAGAGATGAAATAAAAATTGTTGTGAACCAGGAAATAAAAGCCAATGCAGGAGTCGACCAACGAATCTGTTCAGGAAATACTGTGTCACTTCATGGTTCGGTTACTCCGGGCAAAGCAAAAGAGACGACCTGGATAACCAACGGAACCGGAACATTTGACGCGCCGCATAAAGCGGATGCCGTTTATACGCCTTCTTCCGATGACATAAAAAATGGCGGATGCTCCATTATGCTGGAGGCGCAACCTTTCGGTGTTTGTCTGCCGGATTCTGATGTAATGATACTTATGATAGATGCTTCCCCTGAAATTTATACGAAGGAATTGATAAATGTTGATCCAGGAAGCAATGTGAATCTTGTTGCCACCGGTGCAGAAAAAGCAGTTTTTCAATGGCGCTCAGCAGGCAGCGGTGCTTTCACCCATGCAAATGAAGGAAACACGGTTTACAAACCATCTTCCGGGGATATTGCAAATGAAACAGTGAAACTGCATGTGATGATGACTTTGCCTGAAAATAACTGCCCTGCGGAAAAAGAGGTTACCCTCCGGATTAAACCTGCAGCAAAAAAATAATAAAGGAGAACTTATCTATAAAGTGAGTTCTGCATTTTAATTAAATACCACCATTTAACTAATCATTAAATCAACCGTCAATGCGACAACCATTACACTACGCGCTAATAATTTCATTCCCTTCATCCAAACATTCAGCAGATCAACCATTAACCATGAAAACATCTACAAAAAATTATTCGTCATTTATTACGGGAACTGGTTTTCACGGTAGTAAAATAGGGAAGGCAGTTCGGTTGATAGCAATGGTTTATTCTATTATTGCGATCATGGGAAAATGTGCTATGGCTCAGGTTCCGATATTGTATTATGATTTCGAAAATAATATTACACGAACCACTTTTGAAAACCTTGTTGAAGCGCAAATAAATAGTGGTAGTGCAGCATTAACTTCTGCTGGAATTGCGTCAGTAGGTGGTGTTGCGGGAGCCGGCACTTTTAATGGAGGCAGTGCAAGCGGTCAAGCGATTACAGGAAATACATGGTCAGCTTCTACGACTGATCCCGGAACCGCAGCTACTAACTATCAACAATTTGTAGTTAATACTTCCGGTTTCAGCACTATAACTATTTCATTTGATAATCAGGCATCAGGTACGGGACCGGCAAGAGTTGGAATTTTGTACAGCACGGATGGTACAACGTTTAATGTAGCTTCCACTTCACCCGTTTTAACTGGAAACAATACCTTATCTGCCTCAGGAAGTTTTTCACTTCCCGCAGGTGCTGATAACCAAAGTTCTGTTACAATAAGAGTATATGCTTATGCGGGAAGTGCGGGTGACAGAACTGGAAGAGGTGTGTTTGCTGCTACTGGTACTTTTCGTATTGATAATCTGACAGTATTCGCAAATACAATAACTGCCTCTAAAAATTTGCTGAATCATCCGGCAATCGGATTATCGATAAAATCAGGCACTGCCTTCACGCCTACCTATTCTACTTTAACAGTTAACAATAATGCTACAGTTACTAATATAGCGGCTTCAATTTTTTCAGGATCTATTAATATTGCTGCCGGTTCTACATTAATTACATCGTCTACCATTACAGCCAATGGTGCAGTCGCTCTCAATGGATCTTTCCAGATCAATCAAGGTGGTTTCGCCGATGGTACCGGAACCTGGACATATGGGTCAGGCGCTACCTTAATTTATAATAATTCAACTGGTTCGTTCGGTGAAAACGGCGGCTCTTATTGGCCAATATCAAACGGTCCAATAAACGTAACAGTTGCCGGAGCAAGTGGAATTACCATGAATGTGGCAAGAACGATAAGCGGTACTTTTCAAACTTCTTCAGGTGTAACAAATGCCAATAACCTCACTTTAAATGGCACCGCCCAAATTAACGATGGAGGATTTCTAACCGGTACTCCAACTTATGGAGGATCATCAACTTTAATCTACAACACAACTTCGTACACAACTACTAACAATGAATTTCCTTCCACAGGCGTAAAAAATGTAACCATCACCGCACCGAGTGGCACCAATACCATCACCTTAAATGGAGATAAAACCATCACTGGTACACTCGCAGTTGGAAATCATACATTAAATGGCGGTAAAAGTATAAACGCGGCCACCATTACGATTGGAACAGGTTCCATGGTGATGGGTGATATCACTACCAGCAGCGCTTTTACCTGCTCAGGTGCTTCAGGCATCAGCTTAAGCGGCGCCTGGAGTGTAACAGGTTTTACAAAATCTACAAGCACTGTCAGCTTCACTTCTTCGGGTAACCTGAACAACATTGCTGACTTTTATAACCTCACCAATTCAGGCGGCACCAGGAGCATCCTCGCTAATTTCGACGTAGAAAATACGCTGCTGGTGAGTGGCGGTGATATGCGTGTTTCAGGAGGCACTGGTAAAACACTCACGATGTCGGGCGCATCTTCCACCATCAATATCACTTCAGGATCTATTACCGGAACGGATGCAGGAACAGGAAATGATCTTAGTCTGGTGATCTCCGGAAATCTCACGACGCTCACCGGTAATGCCACCATCAATGATGATCATGAAAAGAAGTTTTTCAATGTAACCGTGAATTCAGGAAAAACACTTGCCTTATCACGCGGCATACTTTGCAGGTATGGATTATTCAACGTGTTTGGAACATTGCAAATCAATGCCAGTGGATATGTGCAGGCAAATCCTGCAAGTAGTGTAAAACCTGGTTATGGTGCATCGGCTTTGCTTGTTTACAATAGCGGCAGCAGTTATACCGTGTCAAATGAATGGATTATTGGTGATGGACTCAACAATGTAACCATCCAGAATGGAACTGCCGTTACGCTTGGCCAAAGCAGGACGATGGGCGGCAATCTTACTATCACCAGTGGATCGCTCAGTACAAACAGTGATCTCATGGTAGGTGGAAATGTGTCACTCGGTTCCAACTTTATTACCACAACAGGGGCCAGCAAGCTTATTCTCTCCAACATGGCCGGTTCGATTTCAAGAACTTCCGGTTACGTGATCGGAACATTGCAACGAGCCTGCAGCGGCACCGGCACTTCGGCAGTGTTCGATATTGGTGATGCCACTAACTATACGCCTGTTACTTTTGATTTTTCAGGTAGCACTTCCGGAGGTAACCTGGCAGTAAGCACAACAGTGCCTGGAGGCGCACCGGCAGCAGGAAATATTCCAACAGGTTCGGGAATCAGTCAAACCAAATATTTGAAAAGATTATGGACTGTCACCAACGTTACTATTTCAAATCCTACGTATGATGCGACTTTCACCTTTGTTCCCACCGATGTGCAGGGTGGTGCAAACACGGCCAGTTTTATTGTTGCAAAAAATTCAGGCGGCATATGGACGCATCCTGCGGTAGGTGCCAGGACTTCAACCAGCACGCAAGCAACCGGACTAACCGCATTCAGTGATTTCCAGCTTGGAGAAGAAGCTTGTACTGACCCTGATGTTCCCGGGATTACGGCTACATTAAATCCAATTTGTAATGGTAACAACACTACGCTGAATATTACGTCAGGCAATCTGAACAGTGCCATCAACTGGCAGTGGTATACCGTTGGTTGTGGAGGCACTTCTGCTGGAGCTGGAACTTCCATTGTGGTAAGTCCATCCATCACCACCACTTACTATGTGCGTGGTGAAGGTGGATGCGTTGCGCCGGGCACCTGTGCAGAGGTCACCATAACTGTTGATCCAATTTCTGTGGGTGGATCTGTTGCAGGAAGCACAACAGTTTGCTCAGGAACCAACAGCGGTTCTGTTACACTCAGTGATCATACCGGAAGTGTAGTGAAATGGCAATACTCCAGTGATAATTTCGCAAGTGATGAACATGACATTGTAAACACAACTACAACTCAATCGTATACCAATCTCACTTCAACCACTTCTTATCGCGCTGTGGTACAAAGTGGTGTTTGCGCTACCGCAAATTCTTCTTCTGCAACTATTACGGTAAATGCGAATGTTACGTACTATCAGGATCTTGATACAGATGGATTTGGGAACCCTGACGTATCGCAGGTTTCCTGTAGTGGGGCTCCGGGTGGATATATACTTGATAATACAGATTGCAACGATGCCAGTGCAGATGAACATCCGGGACAAACATGGTATGCTGATGTGGATGGTGATGGTTTCGGAGATGCTGCAATACCACTCGTTTCCTGTTTACAACCTGATGATTATGTTTTGGATGATACGGATTGTGATGATGGACTTTTCATGTATGCCGATAATGACGGTGATGGAGCAGGCGCAGGAGATCCTGTTGCATGCGGAGAAATTTCCAGTTATGATTGCAATGATTCCGATCCCGAATTCCAGTCCTACATATTTTATGCTGATGAAGATGGAGACGGATTCGGTGATGCCTTCTTTGCCCTTTACACGTGTGATAACATGATTCCCGACGGCTTTGTAGATAACAGTGATGATTGCGATGATGACTTATTGCTGTACGCAGATGCAGATGAAGATGGCTACGGATCGGACATTTTTGCGGCTTGTGCAGGTGCCACGGTAGTGACGAACACAGATGATTGTAATGATGGCAATAACCAGGTTTATCCCGGAGCAATAGAAGTATGTGCTAACTCCATAGATGATGACTGCGACTTTTCTATTGATGAAGGATGTTCAGGTGTTACGCGTTACTTCGTAAATGATAACAGCACCGCCGGCGACATCTTTACAACAGCGGTTGGCAGCAATGCGAATGCAGGAACCAACAGCGCACCATTTGCGACGTTAGCTTTTGCTATTAATACTGCTACTACAAATGATACTTTGTTCGTGGATAATGGTGCCTACACAGAACAGGTTCAGATCAATAAATCACTGGTCATTATTGGATCAGGAAGCACCAATACCACCACTATCCTGGCTCCTGCTTCGCCAACCAATGTGAGCAATGCTAATGGTACTTATCAACCAATAGTATATGTAAGTGGTGTTGGAAACAATGTTGAAATCCACGACATAAAAGTGGATGGCGACGGCGGCAGGAATGTCAGCAATTTAATAGGCATCTATTATTTTGAAGCATCCGGTTTGATCGATGATTGCCGCGTAACCGGCATTCATGATGCTCCATCTGTCAATGGTAACCAACGCGGACAAGGAATATTCGTAAATCACAGTTATGATGTAAATCTTTCACACACAGTAACAATCAGTAACAGCAAGGTGGATGATTATCAGAAAACAGGAATACTCATCAATGAATTGGGAACAGAAGGTATTGTGATCAATGACAGTATTATCGGATCATCAGTTTCAGGTATCATAGCACAAAACGGAATTCAGTTTGGCTATGGAGCATGGGGAACTATTCAGGGGAATGTTATTTCAAACAATTTATACAACACAGTTGCACCGCATACCGATGTTTCGTCCGGTATTCTGCTGGCCGGAGCGGGAATAGATTTCAATAATACGCCAACAGGAAATTCCATTTTCATAGGAGGCGCCGGTGCGTTGGCAAATACCATCATCGGAAATGAAACCGGTCTGTTTACTGCAGGAGGTGGATTCGGATATGATTCAAATGCAGGAATGATTTATGGCGCGAATAATTTTTCAGATAATAACATACATGTACAACTCGAAGATCCTGCTACTGTTCCTTCAGCGTCTTTTGTATATGACAAACGCGTCGACAATTCTTCGATTACCAATGTTGTGTATGGATGCATTCAATATGCAGTGGACTTCGCTGCAAATGGTGATGACCTGAATGCAGGTTCAGGCACCTTTATAGAAAATGTGACGGTACATAAAGAAGTTAATATCGGTGGTGCCGGACAGGGAAGCACTTTTGTAATTCCAGCAATTTCGAATCCCGTGTGTGGCGGCGGATCGTTGTGTGGAGGATTAGCCAGCAATATATTTTTAGTTCAGGCCAGCAATGTAACGATACACGATCTCACAATTGATGGAGACAATCCATCACTCAACAGCAGTGTTGTAGTAGATGGCGTTGATATTGATGCCAGAAACGGTATCATCACCAATCATTCAATGGGTGTTTATCAGAATCTTGAAATACACGATGTCACCCTTAACAATATTTACCTGAGAGGTGCTTATGCTTCCACTGGAGGTTCGTTTAATTTTCATGATAATACAGTAGATAATGTACAGGGAGAGGCAGCTTCCATTGGCATGTTCAACTTTGGAGGTACCGGAATATTTGATAACAACACGGTAAGCGATTGTAATGATGCGATAGCAGCAAACAATTCCACGGGTACTGTCTTCAAAAACAATACTGTCACAGGTTCAGCCAGCGGTATTCATACAGATAATAATGGAAGCAGTGGCGGCATAACAGACACCATCAAAAACAATATTGTTTCCAACAGCACAGCATCTGGATATGGTATCTGGGTATTTGCTCCCTATCGTGATGTAGTAGTAAAGGACAATACCGTAAATAATGTAGTGGTGGGTATGGCGCTCGCAGGTCAACAGGCTGCCGTAACACCGGTTTTTATGGGCAACACAATTGATGGACAAGGCAATGCCAGTGCTACAGGAGTTTATGTTACCACCAGCTTATTTGGTTTTGGTTCATCTGATGTCAGTGGTGTATTCAATAATAATTATATCATCAATAATGCGGACGGATGGTACCTTGAATCAGAAGGAGGACAAACATTAACGATTAGTGCAAACAACAATGCAATTGCAGACAATAGCAACTCCAACGTTTTCGATGCAAATGCGGGCGGAACGTTAAATGCCGGCATGACCTGCAACTGGTGGGGAACAACAGTTCCCGGAGATGTTGGAGCAACCATTTCAGGATCGGTATCCTATATTCCTTATTTGAAGAATGGAACGGATAGTCAGCCTGGTTCACCTGGCTTTCAGACTAATGAAATTTGCAACGGAATCTGCCTTGCATTTACTCCCGCCATATCAGGAGCGGATACGGTTTGTGCATATACTACGGGTTCAATTTATACTACTGAAGAAGGAATGTATGATTACAACTGGAATGTATCAGGCGGCATAATCACCAACGTGGCTGCTAATGTGGTAACGGTTGACTGGGATGTAGCAGGAATAGGAATTGTTTCGGTTATCTATACTGATAGCACAGGTTGTACAGATACATCGGCAAACTTTGAAGTAATAATAATTGACGCTCCTCTTCCAACTGTTGAAGGCGCTGATACGGTGTGCGCATTCACAACGGGTTCAGCTTATACTACGGAAGGTGGAATGAACAATTATAACTGGAATGTATCAGGTGGAGTTATTAGTAGTGTAACCGATAGCATCGTATATATAGATTGGGATGCAGCGGGTATTGGTATCGTGAGTGTTACCTACACCAATGATCCGGGTTGTGAAGGTGCTTCACCAGCTTTCGAGGTGACTATATTGGAATCTCCCCTGCCAACAGTAACAGGTGCGGATACTGTTTGCGCATTCACAACCGGTTCAGTTTATACTACGGAAAGTGGAATGACCAATTATAATTGGAATATATCAGGTGGTGTTATAAGTAACGTTATGGACAGCATTGTATATGTTGACTGGGATGCTGCCGGTATTGGAATCGTGAGTGTGACTTATACCAATGAAGCAGGTTGCGAAGGTACTTCACCTGACTTTGAGTTAATAATTCTAGAGTCTCCCCAACCAACTTTATCAGGCTCTGATACTGTTTGCGCATTTACAACTGCTTCTATTTATACGACTGAAAGCGGAATGACCAATTATAACTGGAATGTATCAGGAGGTGTTATCAGTAACGTGACTGATAGCATTGTATATGTCGACTGGGACGCTCCAGGTATTGGAATCGTGAGTGTTACCTATACGAATGATCTGGGTTGTGAAGGAACATCTGCAAACTTTGAGGTAATTATTCTGGATGTTCCACTCCCAATTGTAACCGGAACAGATACAGTTTGCGCTTTTTCTGAAGACGTAGCATATATTACACAAGGAGGAATGTCAGGTTATGACTGGGGAGTTTCCGGCGGTGTTATCAGTAGTGTTGCAGACAACATTGTATATATAAATTGGGATGATGCAGGATTGGGAACTGTTACAGTTACCTATACTGCTGCCAGCGGCTGTACTGGTACTTCTGCGCCCTTTGAAGTAGTTATTAATCCGTTGCCTACTCCAACTGTTATGGGAAATGATTATGTGTGCCCTAATGCTTCAGGAGTAGTATACAATACTGAACCGGGACAGAGTTTGTACACCTGGAATGTAGCTGGAGGAAGTATTGCATCAGGTGGTACATTGGCTGATGACTTTATAGTTATCAATTGGGGACCTGCCGGTTTTGGAACAGTCTCTGTAAACTACTCTAATGAATTTAACTGCACTGCATTAGCATCAACCAACTATGATGTAACGATTGAAGACACCGTTAAACCTTTGATTATTTGTCCTGGTAATACAGGTATTGCATGTGATGAATCGAGTGATTCTTCGAATACGGGAATGGCTACAGCAACGGATAATTGCGATTCAGATCCGTCCATCAGCTATACAGATGTAATCGTACCCGGAAGTTGTATTGGTAACTATACAATTAATCGTACCTGGAAAGCACAGGATGCGAATGGAAATTTCGCTACTTGTTTGCAGGTAATTGTTGTCAGTGATGTTACCGATCCTTTAATTGGAATACCTGCCGCTTCACTCACCGTTGAATGTGATGGAAGTGGTAACACTGGTGATCTCAATTCATGGCTTGCTACCAATGGTGGCGCTTCGGCTTCTGATGCCTGCAGCGGTGTGGTGTGGAGTAATAATTATTCTGCTTTGAGTAATGATTGCGGAGCTACTGGTTTTGCTACCGTAACTTTTACAGCAACTGATGATTGTGGTAACTTCTCAACTACAACAGCAACATTTACCATTGAAGACACTATCGATCCTACTATCGGAACACCTGCTTCTTCTCTCACCGTTGAGTGTGATGGAAGCGGTAACACTGGTGATCTCAATTCATGGCTTGCTACCAATGGTGGTGCTTCGGCTTCTGACGGCTGCAGTGGTGTGGTGTGGAGTAATAATTATTCTGCTTTGAGTAATGATTGCGGAGCTACTGGTTTTGCTACCGTAACTTTTACTGCTACCGATGATTGCGGTAACTTCTCAACTACAAGTGCAACATTTACTGTTGAAGACACTACTGATCCCATTATCGGAACACCTGCTGCTTCACTCACCATTGAATGTGATGGAAGCGGTAACACTAGCGATCTCAATTCATGGCTTGCTGCTAATGGTGGTGCTTCGGCTTCTGACGGCTGCAGTGGTGTGGTGTGGAGTAATAATTATTCTGCTTTAAGTAATGATTGCGGAGCTACTGGTTTTGCTACCGTAACTTTTACTGCTACCGATGATTGCGGTAACTTCTCAACTACAACAGCAACATTTACAATTGAAGACACTACTGATCCCATTATCGGAACACCTGCTGCTTCACTCACCGTTGAGTGCGATGGAAGTGGTAACACTAGTGATCTCAATTCATGGCTTGCTGCTAATGGTGGTGCTTCGGCTTCTGATGCATGCAGTGGTGTGGTGTGGAGTAATAATTATTCTGCTTTGAGTAATGATTGCGGAGCTACTGGTTTTGCTACCGTAACATTTACAGCTACCGATGCTTGCGGTAACTTTTCAACTACAAGTGCAACATTTACTGTTGAAGACACTACTGATCCTGTGATCGTTTGTCCAAATGATACCACCGTTAGCAATGATGCCACCCTGTGCAGTGCGATTATCACACTTCATAATCCAATCACTTCGGATAATTGCAGCGCCATCTCTATTACCAATAATCATCCGGGTACCGGCTTTGCTGTAGGTAATACTACTGTAATGTGGATCGCTACCGATGCATGCGGCAATGCAGATACCTGCTATCAACAAGTAACAGTTACAGACGATGAGTCACCAACTTTAATGGGTTGCCCGTCAGATATTGTAACGTGCGACAGCATCGCGAGCTGGATTCCTCCTACACCATCAGACAATTGCGGGATAGCAACATTTACTAGCAACTATGAGCCCGGAGACACATTGCCGAATGGCACTACGCTAGTCAAGTATATTGTTACTGACATTCATGGGAACACCGATAGTTGCAGCTTCAACGTAACGGTAAACACCTGCTTTGCTACGCTGGACCTGAAATTTTACATCCAGGGATATTATGATGCCGGCGGTATGATGAAACCGGTATTGTATAATTCAGGTGTGGACGCAAATCCATTGTCTACGAATGTTGATACAGTTGTAATCGCTTTGCACGACAGCGGCACACCATCCATAGTATTCGCCACCTTCAAAGGAATATTACAAACTGACGGAACACTTTCATGTACCTTCCCCGCTTCTGTAATCGGCAATTCCTACTACATAGCGATCACTCATAGAAATACACTTGAAACCTGGAGTGCATCGGCAGTGACCTTTAGCAGTTCGATGATCGACTATGATTTTTCAACGGACGTTACACAAGCATACCCTGATCCATTCAATCCTAATCCTCAGATGACCTTCATTGACGGAATCTGGGCAATCTACAGCGGAGATGTAGATCAGAATGGTTCCATTGACGGCGGTGATTTCAATGCGATGGAACCCGATGTTACCTTCCCTGTCTTCGGATATAATACTTCTGATATTACAGGTGATGGAGTACCTGATGGTCAGGATTACAATTTACTGGAACCCAATGTTAGTCTTGGATTATTTGTAGCGCATCCGTAACAGCTTGCTGAAGTGATTCAGTACCGGAGTTAGAAAATTGCTTCATTGTTGAATGGTTTAATTGTTGGGGCTTAAAGATGCCCCAACAATTTTTACAGTTTAGCAATGAAGCAATTTGGTTTTTATTAATCACCTTATAACACATTCTTATGAATAAGGTCCCGGTTATATCACCGGTTGTTGTGATGAGGAAGATAATTTTTCCGGGTGATGAAAATGTAATGTTGGACAGGGATATTGCATTGCTGTAAGAGATAAAATCAATTCGGCTAAGAGAGCAGGTAAAAGAAACATTGATCGATCCCCTAAAAGTTTCATGTTTCAATTTACAAATGAAGAAGTAGGGTTTATGGCATCGCAAAATGCGATACCAGTGAAACGTCACCTTGGTGGCTACCTTCCACATGCATTAGTTCTAAAGTTGCATAGGAAGAATTTGGCTGGATGGAAATAATTGCATGATAAAATGAATGCTTTTCAAGACAGCACTTGAAAGACCATAGGTTTAATTTAAACTATTTACCTTAGGGCTTCTCCTCAATAATTTATATTAATGTCGAAGAATACTTTCATCCTATTTTTATTTCTGCTCTTTCCTGATTACGGTTTTACGCAGGCAAAGTATTTAAATGCATTTCATGCTGAGACAATGGCTGATTATGATGCCGAGATATGTTTAACACCTGATTCAGGATGTGCGGTATTCCTTTCATTTTATGATGCAACCATTTCCAAAGATCGATTTGCATTGTTTCGGTTTAATAAGAATGATTCATTGATATGGGCAAAGAAGTTTGACATCGAAGAGAAATTTGATCAGGTAAATATAGCATCAACAAAAGACAGCGGTTTTATTTTACTTGGAGGATTGGGCGCCGCGGATGTTATTAAAACTGATCAGCTCGGAAATGTGCTTTGGTCAAGAGATTTCTTTAAAGGGACTTTACTATCGACAGGAATTGATGCGATTGAAGTTGATGGAGATTCATTGCTGATTCTTTTTAATGGTCCCAGCAACAGCCAGTATGATACTTATTGCGGTATAGCTAAAACCGATTCTGCAGGACATGTTATCTGGATGAATCAATACAAAAATCCACTTGGACCTCTGGGCGGAATAAGAATGCTACAAATCTCCCAAAACCATTTCGTTATTCTTGGACATTCCTACAATTCAAACTTAGCTGACCTGGGAATATCCCTCTTTTGTATTGACCAAAATGGTGAAATTCTATGGAGCAGGGAATACGGAGATTTTGGCTTCTTTGAGCCAGCAGATATGGCTTATTCAAATGGTAATCTTACAGTGACAGGTGATTCGTATTTCTCCCAAGACCAAAAATTTCGATTTTGGCAAGCGCAGTTTGACACCAGTGGGAATAATTTAAAAATAGACTACTACTATAGCCCTACCATTAATTGTGGAACCCAGCTTTCTGTATGCAAACTGCCTGACGAATCAAATGTTTTTCTCGATTGTAACGTCCTGTTTAAAACTGATAAGAAGGGAAATTTGATTTCCATTCATGAATTCCCTGAAAGTGATTACGGACTATTTGATGTGGAGGTTGGGATGGAGAATAACCTCTGGATCGCCGGTTACGCTGAAGTAAATAATGATGGACAATTTTCCTTGCTGAAGACCAATATGGACATGGACCTTTTGTGCCTTGATACTGTAAATTTTGAGTTTGGTACAGAGTCAGCAATTCTACCCACATTTAACCAGGTAATTTATAAGGAAGCATACGCCCAGGTTGACAGCTTCAATTATGTTGCGGTGCCTTATCCCGATGAAGTGATTTATTCTTGCGAAGATACCTGCGTTACCAACGCAGGCATTAGCCTGAGCACATCAAGAATTTGTAGCGGAAGCGTGTTGGAAGCAATTAACGCATCCACAAACGCAACGAATTTCAAGTGGTACGTTGATGATTTACTAATTACCACGACACCAAACTTAAGTTACTTAACAAGTAACCCTGGTGCTCATAATATAAGTCTGATTGCAAAAGGAGAATGCAAGGATACTGCTGAAATTAATTTTTTTGTTGATTCCCTGCCGGACGCAACCTTCAGTGTAACAAGGAAAATGTTTCAATGTGAGTTTACTGCAAATGCCATTAATAATGAATCCTGGAAATGGGATTTTGGCGATGGCAAAAATGCTTACTGGCCTCAATCAGTACATTTTTTTGATTCTGTGGGATCATATTCCGTTTGTCTGACTACTTCAAATACTTGTGGTGCAGCAACGGAATGTCAATCAATATCTATAGATGACACGGTTCAAAGCCGGTTTGTTATGTTTTGCGGAATAAGTGGCAATAATCTTCTGCCGGTTCAGGTCGTACGAATGGGAGATGGCGGGTACTTGCTTCTTTCAAACAACGCAGGTTTAACACCATGGATAATACGAACTGATTTTAAAGGGAATGAACTTTGGACGATTGGTTCACCTGGCGGAATGGCCTTGTCAGTTACGCCGACGAGAGATGGAGGTTTCGCTATTGTAAGCGGTGAAAGCGGTTTAGCAGTAACCCGATATGACAGTATTGGTAAGTTATTATGGAAACGAAAGTTCTCGGGTTCAGTAAATAACTATGCGGATATCATCGAAACAAGCGATGAAAGTCTTTTGATAGCTGGTCAGGATAATTCAAAAGCAGTTGTACTGAAACTGACGAAAGCAGGCCTTACATTATGGAAACGTTCTTACACGGAAACAACTTTTGCTTCGAAATTATATGAAGCAAAAAACGGTGATCTTTTAATAACCGGCGGCTATAGTAATGATCTCCTGGTGTTTCGGTCAGACGCTGCAGGAGTACCCATCTGGGGAAAAAAGTATTATGGTCCTTCCGCCGATGCCGGTTATGGGATTGTTGAATCCGCAAACGGAAACATTCTTGTAACTGGAAATACTTCCAGTTTTGGAGGATCGTATGTTCCCAAGCCTATCATCCTTAGGTTAGAAGAAGATGGGGATATGTTATGGGCTAAGCTTGCTGATATCGGAGTGGGTAATGCCGGATTTGGTATCAATGAATTACAAAGTGGCAACCTGCAAGTGCTTTCAGGCGGAGAATATGATGCTCAATTCATAAAATTGAATTCAGCGGGTGGGTTTCTGCATGCTAAAAAATATTCATTTCCCTTTAAGTCCCGTATTCAGAAACCTGCTTTTACAGCCGACAATGGTTTTGCTACACTGTACACTGAAACAGGTTCAGTAGATTGGTTTCCGTACCTATTGAAAGCAGATTCAAATGGTTATGCCGGCTGTTACAGTGATTCTGTCGTCTGCAACATCGTCAACCTCACTCCCTCCATCACTAATTTAAATATTACATCAACTTACGATACCATTCCACTTATATACATTCCCATGTATTCCACATATTATTCTACGGCTGAAGAAATTTTATGTGATAATTTTAATTGCTCAATACCGAATACAAATTTTACATATACTTCAAACGGAAATACAGTTTCTTTTGAAGACAATACAACTTCTGAAGACTTGCTTCATTGGGATTTCGGAGATGGATTTACTTCAACGGAACAAAATCCCGCTCATACTTATATTTCTCCTGGCGAAAAGACGGTGTGTTTAATTGCAAACAATGAATGCGGTGATTCAATTGTATGTAAATCAGTATTTGTCAATTGCATTGCAGCAGCCAATTTTTCCAGTTCAGCAAATGATTTAGAGGTTGAGTTTACAAATACATCAGCATCAGCTACCGGTTATTTATGGGATTTTGGTGATGGTACGAACAGCAGCATAACAAGTCCTGTTCATTCTTATAGTTCATTGGGAACTTTTCATGTTTGTCTTATTGCCTATGGTCTTTGTGTAAATGATACAACCTGTATGGATGTTACTCTACAGTGTTCTACTGAATCTGATTTTACATATACAACGAATGTAAACCAGGTTTTTTTTACAAACCAGGCAATTAATACATTGTTTTATTTTTGGGAGTTTGGTGACGGTCAGCAGAGTTTCGCTCCTAATCCGAATCATACCTATACTGCAAATGGAATTTATACAGCTTGTCTTACGGCATACGGTGATTGTGATACCCCAATAACGTGCAAGGAAATTACCATCATTGCGACCGGCATATCGGATCCGGTAAACTTATTCTCCATTTACCCGAATCCTGCAAGCGAGTATATTCATGTTGATTATTGCTGTGAAGAACATGTTACCGTTGAAATTATTAATTCACTTAACCAGGTACGCCTCAAAGAATCGTTATCTCGCGGAGAGAAGTTGATTAATGTAAAGGAATATCCACCAGGGATATATCAATGCAAAATTTATGATTCGATCGGGCGGATTATAGTAGCTCAAAAGTTGGCGATAGTAAATTGATACTATTTTATACGGTGGCATTAAGGTATTATTAAGCGGACGCTTTTTCATGATAAGCCCTGAATGGAGCGGTGACCCATCCCAGACTAAGAAGCTTCTATCCGGAATTCATTTGACTTTGACGAGAAGCCATCTCAAAAAGCTAAAAGACCGAATCTTTCCGAACATGTTTACGGACTTGATATCGTAATAGTTTTTGCACAAATCCGCACGATACTGTGATCACAGCTTCGATGATGTCAAAGCAGACATCTAATGCTCAACAATAAATTTCAAAGCAACAATCTTGCTTCCGGCTTGCAACCTGCAGAAGTACATTCCATTTTTCCAGTTCTCAACGTTGAGAATTTCGGATTGTGAATGGACAAGTGTGGATTGATAAACAGATGTTCCTGTTGCATCAAAAATTTTCAACCAAATATTTTCTTTGTTTTCAGATTGCCAGTTGCAAACTGCGAACTGATCGGCGGGATTCGGAGTAATGGAAAACGAAGCAGTCTTCGGAGTTTCTTCTATGTCGGTTACTATACACAATTCCTGTTTGGTTCCACCGCTTACTTCTGAATAAGGGGAATCGAAAATACTGTCGTTCGCCGTGTAATTCAGTAATACTTTTGGAGCAACATCACCTGCTTCCATCCATGAACCGAAATCTTCCAGCAAACATTCGTCGCAAGCGTTTCCGTTCGCGTCGAGCTTTATGACAGAACCATTTCCAAGAAGAGCGTAACCGCCATCGGCTGTTTGAATGACATCCTGAAGCAATGCCGCAGAATAAATATTTTTACTCCATTCAATTTCGCCGTTGCTGTTACACTTTGCTACAAATCCGTGCGCTCCTGCCGGAATAAATTCACCGGTGTCTGCGATTCCCACTCCGATAAATCCACCGTCGCTGGTGGGAGCTAAACCATAGAATGTTTCTGATCCATCACCGCCGTAAGTTTTACTCCATACTTTATTGCCATTGCTGTCAATTCTGGTAACGAATGCATTTGAGTGAGGTTGTCCCGTACCTGATTCATAACCGCCGATCAGGTATCCACCATTGGAGAGGGGGATGGCATCATAGCCAACACCGGCATTGTAAGAAACGGACCATTGAATCACTCCGGCTTCGTTTACATGTGTAAAAAAGGCACCCGGAGTAATTCCCCATCCTGAAATCAAATATCCACCTGCAGTGGAAGGCACGACACGCTGTGCTACAGCAGCGTATGGACCACCGTCATTTATTTCCGTGCTCCATATTTTGTTACCTTCAGCGTCTATCTTATAAAGTAATATATTATAAAGACTAACACCTGTTAAAATGTATGAACCATCTGACGCTTCCGTAACAGAGTTGAAGACTGCACTTCCAACCCCGTGATCCACGTTTTTTTTCCAGAGGATGTTTCCGTTTTCGTCATATTTTAGGATGAAAAAATCCTGGTTACCGGAACTTCCGGCAAATCCTCCTGCTACAATATGATGGTCTGCTGTTTCAATTATTCCGAAACATCCATCATTTCCCGTGGTGCCGATGGAACTCGACCACAAAATATTGGCCGCAGCATCTACTTTAAAAACCCAAAAATTCTGATCAACCCCGCCGGCAAAGCCTGTCTCCAATCCCCCAATCACATAACCCCCGTCGTACGTTTGAACAATGCTGAAGTAGCGATAGTAGCCCGAAGCCTGAATGTAAAAGCATCCCTTATTGATTTCCTGGGATTGTGCTGAAAAGCCTGCGAGCAACATCAGGCTTCCGGAGAGTAGCGTAAAAATCTTTTTTCTCATAACGTGCGCTTTGAAGTCACCGTGTTTTGTATCGTTTCATGAGTTGAAGATCCGGCTTCAAAAAAATTAACCATACAAAAATATTTTTGCGACAAGCTAAAATCAAATCTGTTTGGTGAACGGCGATAATGGTTTAGTAAAAGGCAAATAACTTTACTAAATCTCGGTATTGGGAGACTGGAGTAGATGCAGTGGAGCTTGGACGATATTAATTTTCGTCCGGTTGAAACTTTATGGAAGTGAAGGCCTCATCAAAATCACTACCTCCATAAGAATGTTGCCATTTAATAATTGGTTGTGCAAAAGAACACGTGATGAACAGCAATAGAATGAGTGTGAAAGGGATTATTTTCATTTTTGATAGCATCAAAACTGTCATTTGAACGTGTTGTTCTTAAAACCGGTTGCTCCTGACCTTCATGAAACATATAAAAGTAATCATGATTGACACTTTTAATACTCATATGAAGAAGCCGGAATCAGGATTCAGGCCAGGATATTTACAATTAATAAATGATATATTTGCAATGCTCTTGTAATCCTTAAATCCACGCTGTCATGAGAAACAAAAAAATTATTTCAGGAACATTGGTGCTGTTATTTTTCTCTTCTTTAGGAACGTTGCTGCTGCTTTCCTTCTTACCCCGTCCTGCAAGTCAGATGACGATCCTGTCCGGCTCAAAAAATGCGACGCAGTACCGTTTTGTCCAGGATATTATAAACATCGTGGCTCCTACACTGGATTTTAAGATTCAGAACAAGGAAACAGAAGGGGTTGCATATAATTTCAGTGAGCTGACTGACCCTAAGACTCCGTACAAGCTGGCCATTATGCAGGCGGATTACCTGTATTACATGCAAGCGCAGGACATGCAACTTAAAATGGAAAAAACGAAGCATCTGAAAGTAGTGCTTCCGTTGGGCGATCAGCAAATTCACCTGGTGACCAGTGCCAGCAGGGGTTATACAGGATTGAAGGACCTGGACGGAAAAACAGTCGCGATCGGAAACGAAGGGCAGGGAACTTTCAGGACTGCACTGATGATCAGGGAACGTTCGAAGGTCAGCTATACTTCCAGGAACATTCCTTTGGACGAATCTTTAACAGAACTTAAGCTTGGTAAGATCGATGCGTTTTTCATTGCCAGTTCAGCCCCGATCCCGCAACTGGATATAAACCCGCAATCGATGGTAGATATGATGACCCTTGTTCCGCTGGAGGATTTTAACGACTGGGCGAAGTACTACAAGCGGGATACAATTTATAAAACGGACTACAAATGGCTCGACCATGATATACCTACTTACGGAGTACCTACCTTGCTAGTGGTAAATGAAAGCAAGCTCACGGAAGAAGACCGGGCCAGCGTTACAAAGCTGAAAGCCGCCATTCAAACCAATTATGAACAGCTCAAGGAAAAGGGGCATCCTGAATGGAAACGTGTGAACTTTTCTGACTGGAGCGAATCCGATTGGCCGAATTTCAAATAGGAGATTACTTAGCGAGTTGTTCGCTTAATGCCCAAAGTTTTTCCTGCAGATCCTTATCATAAGAATACTTGCTGGATTTTATTTCCTTGCCATCACCTTTTAGGAAGGTGACATTCGAGCTTTTATACTTCTCGTCAATGGCCAGGCTGCAAAGCATCTTTGCGGCTTAGATGGGATATTGAACCGTTTTTCAAGTTTCTAAAACAACATCTTAACCTTACTCATTTGGTATCCAGAAATATCAATGGAATCAGCGTGATGATCTATATGACTCTCATTTTGGCCATCCTGCTTATCGTTTATAAAAAACTCAACAAAATCTCCAGCTATAAAATAGCAAAGCTTCGCTTTACACTTGAACTCGATGAAGAAATAATGAAACAAGTGGCCATCTTATGCGGTGGTGATCCTAAGAAAGTTAAGAACCTGTTTAATGACTCTTAAGGTTTCGAACACCTGTGATTACAAATCCGGACTAACGGGAGGAATAAGTTAAAAAAATATTTGCCCGAAGTATCGGGCAGTGTCTAATCGATGTAAGCCTTTTGGACAAAGTAAGTCTTTAGAACTCCTTCTTTGCGAAATTTATACTTTTCGTGAGACAATTTTTTATAGCCTTTTCACTTTAAAAAGAAGGAAAGCAGTAATAACCGGCACAACAATTTTATATGTTCCTGCCGATTCTTACTGCAATTTTCTCCGAATGAACTATCTCAAATGAAACAAGAAGATCCATTCATAATCACAAGATGATGATCCAGGCGAAGATGATACCCGGAACCCAGAAGCATATTGTCAGCAGGATATCTATCCAGAAGTTAATGGTAATTCCATCTTCCCACAATGCAACCGCCAATGGTGGCAACAAAATGGCCAGCAGGCAGTACAATAATTTAGAATCGCCGGAGGAATGTGCTTTGATGGCTTTTGAAGTTTGTTGGTTTGTTTGAGTATAGCCTGTCCGTGCTTTCCATTCAACAGGTTTTTTAGCAGCTTGTTTTTCAATCTTTTCAAAGATCCTGTTTACTTTCTTTTCCTGTTGCGAAGTGAGTGTAGATGGAACTAAAGGAGCAACTTGACTGAATGATTTGATTAAGGGTTTCAATTGCTCGTCATTTGATGCAACATATTCCAGTTCCTTTTGAGCAACCTGCAATTCATTGACCTGTTTTTTATCGGTTGATTTGGTAATATTTGCTGCTGTTGCCTGGTTTATTTTTGTATTGGGATGATACCGCCCGGTGTATTCCACATGGGAATTCCTGGAGCAGGATGTCAACCCAAAGATGATCACAGCAATAATGGAGACAGAAGTAAATAGTTTGTTCCTCATGATTTTAATCATTTAGTGGTTAATTGAATGTCGAAATATAAAAAGTAAAACTTGATTTCTTCATATTTATGGTGCATATATACTTATATCTTCATCCAATGGAACAGTTGAAATTCAGATTATTTTTCTCTTACGGTTTTTTCCTTCTGTGCTGTCTTCCATTTTTCATTTTTTCCTGTAAAAAGAATGAGCAACCTAAAATAAGCGTTCTCTTTTCCAGCGTTTAATTCTGAAACAGAGAAGTCTTATTGAGTATTAAGCTATCCAAGATATTAATATTTTTGCCTGGTATTATTCCTATATTCTATGAGGCGGAAATATAAATTTCGCGACAACAGCAAGTTGTAACTACAATCCGGTAGAAGCAGGATTTGTAAGCAAGCCCGAGGATTGGATTTATACCAGTGCGAGAGATTATGCTGGAGAAAAAAGACCATTAAAAGTTATCTTGCTTGACTACTTTAATAGTAATCGGACGCTTACAGATTATAGGCACAAGCGGACTATTGGGCCAAACGGGGTTTGACTCGCATCAGTCAAAAATCAGTACACTGATTCCTTATTCAAAATATTTATAATCACACTTTTTTATGATTGTATCCAAGGTTTCGAACACCTATGATTACAAATCCGGACTAACGAGGAGACTCCATCTGTGATTTTGTTTACACCTATTTACATTCATTGTTCCACTGTTGGAAGTCCTTGCGGTCCTTACCATGAAATCCTGCTCCTGGAGATTTTGAACAATCATGCGCATTATTACAGATATTAGTTGCATGTACTAAAAGAAACAGTTAGGTTTGTTTTGATTAATGAACTTTCATTTCCGGGTCTCAACCAAACGAATTATCATGAAAAGATTCACTACTTCCCTCATTCTTTTAGTTCTTGGTGTTAGAGTTTTTGCTCAAAGCGCCACTGGTGTTCCTTATATCGGGTTAAAAGTTGCTGCTAATTATTCCATGAATTCATTCAGCAATCCTTCCCTTGCTGATTATTCTTCAAACGGAAAATGGGGATTTGCCGGCGGGCTCTTCTATAACATACCGATCAGCGGCAAATTTTCAATCCAGCCGGAATTGCTTTACTCGCAAATGGGTTCAAAGCTCGAATCAACTGTGGATGCAGGTAACAATGCCACACTGGAGCTTGATTATGCTTCGATACCATTCCTGGTTAAATTCAGCCCGATTGATCCATTAGCAATTTTTGCAGGACCGCAATTTGATTTAATGGTGACTGGAAATTTAAATTATGATTCGAAGCCTCATACTGACACCCGAAGCTCGCTGAATGCAGCCATCCCGGCTGTTACCTTGGGCGCTGAATACTGGTTTTCGAAAAACTTCGGTGTATATGCAAGGTACATGCTCGGATTAGGAAATCTTAATGAGCAGGATCCTGGAATGGAGTTCAATGGGCAAATTATCACCAGCGACCTTAAAAATTCTGCCCTGCAGTTTGGGGTGACCATTCGTTTTCCGGAAGAAGAAAGTTCAAGTTCACCAGAAGAACCTGCTGCAGTGCATGTTCAGGATACAGATGGAGACGGGGTTATCGATAAACATGATAAGTGTCCCAATACTCCTGGTTCTGCAGATAATCTCGGTTGTCCGGAAATGATTGTGCTCTATGCGCATAACGATGCAGCACCCGACGCAGCGGATAAGGCCAACCTCGATAAAGTTGCATCATTTCTGAAGGCCAATCCAGAACTTAAAATCATCATTGAAGGACATAGCAGCGCACCCGGTGATGAGAAGTACAACCAGAAACTATCGGAGGATCGTGCCATCGCATCTATGGATTACCTGGTCTCACAGGGAATTGATAAGAAGCGAATGAAAGCGGTGGGTTTGGGCGAAAAGAATCCAGTGGGTGACAACAATACCGAAGAAGGGAAAGCAGCCAACAGAAGAGTTGTGATCCGGATAGACAAATAGCCAAAACCACGAGGGCAATTGCAGCCGATCGTGTTAATTCTACTCTACAGTGCAACAGGCAACAAATTAATTCCTGGAAAGAAATTATTCCCAACTTAGAGATGAATGCCGAGATACAATCCTATGTACGATGAATGGGAATCATAATCTTTCAGCACATTCGTCAACCCATAAGAATAGGTTACTCTTGCCGTAATGATAAGCACATCAGCCCCGATGCCGATTGTCGGTTCAAATTGCCAATGATCAAAGTCAGAGGTGCTGAGATTAAGTAAGTCAAACTTTCCATCCACCAGGTATCCGACATTGGCACCTCCAAAAACCTGGAGGTTTAGTGCCTTTTGTGCACCGAGCAGGCGAAGCCCTACCAGCAGCGGTATAGCGATATTAGAATAGATCAAATCGCTTTTTCCGGAACTATCTGTAATGCTTTCACTTGATTTCAGGTGAAAAAAGTAGAGTCCGGATTCGAACCACACAAATGCTCCTCGCCGGGTGTAAAGACCAAGCTCATAACCAAGGTTGGGTGAAGAATTGAATTTTGAGTCGGAAAAAACTGGGTTATTCCAGTTTAGTCCAAGTTTGAGACCATACTCCCGCACCTTGTCATTGCTGCTGCTTGAGGTGGAGGCGGGTGGCGCCGCAGCGGTGGTATCTGAAACCTGGGCACTGGCGTTGACAAAATTTAAAAATAGCAGAGCCAGCATAACAAAAGCGAAGACGATTTTTTTCATTTGACAGAATTTTGGGTGAGAAAAAAATAGCTTGAAAAGTCAATGAATTCATTCATTAAAACATGACCATTAAAATGTTCTTCTGTGCATGATCTGCTTGCGTATTTCTATTTTCAAAATCCATCAGTTCCATTCTCATGCAAAGCCTCGCTTGCAAAAGCGAACGAAATAGGTTAATCTCAATATCCCAGGTCCGGACATGTCAGATGGAGTAGGCTGAGCATTAAGGAATCTCATAAGCTCCTTCATAAATCCACAGCAAGTACGGGCGCACTCTTCATTTCTCCATTGCGTATACGATTGGCAACGTATAGTAAACTTTTGCTTTTTCTCCATTCACTTTCCCTGGAGTCCAATCAGGCATGGTACTTACCACCCGCAGGGCTTCTTCCTCTAAACCAAAACCAAGAGGTTCACTTTGCACCTGGGCATCCATTACTTTTCCATGTTCGTCGATGGCAAAGTGAACGATCACGGTTCCTTCCTTTTCATCATCCAATGCCCGGCGGGGATAGTTAATATGGGTTAGAATATAATTTTCCAATGCGGCCTCTCCGCCTGGAAACTCGGGCATCACGTCGCTATAATTGTATATGTGATTTTTATCCTCAGAGATTTTTTGAGTTTTATCAGGTACTTCTGCTTTTGTTGTGGCTTTTCCCTTAAGTGGTTTTGGACTTTCCACTACCATTTTAGTCATCGCAGAATCATTTGTTCCGGCTGGCATCGATGAAACTGCAGCGTCAGTACTATCACTTGAATTGGTGGTTCCGGAATTCTTGCAGGAAAAGTAGACCGGAGAGGTACTAAGCATTGAAACACTTAGCATCAATGGCAGGATTTGTTTCAGCTGTTTCATGGGTAGTGAGGGTTGGTGGGTTAGGGAACTAAAGATATAGAATATATACTGGAATAGCATAATATTTTTAGCAAATCATCAATCTTTCTTTTGCAAAGGAGTTTGCTAAATTATCCTTTGACTACATGACAGAAAAAGTATAATGGTAAAATAAATTGTTCCTCGTGATTCTTGAGTCACTTTTTAATAATATCATCTAACAACACCATGGTTAAAAATCTTGCTGGCTTTATTCTCATGACTTGTATGGGCATAAGTGGTGGTTTAGCAGAGTGAGTGCTTTTAGTTCATGGAATGTAACGCCACCTTATTTCCGTCTATGCCGGTGATTTAAAATACAAAACCATCTGCTCCAATGGAAGCGTGGTATGCCATGCACAAAAATCAGTTTGTTTCAGCATACGATTTAAGCCCATCAAAAAACTTTTTTATTCCGCTGTCCGATTGCTTGCGTATCATGACTGCATCGAGCAATTTTCCAAGCAGTCCAAACTTTACGGTGTAGTGCATCACCTGTTTTACTTTTGTCTGGTTGCCGATTTTTTCAAAGCTGTAACTGTGTTGCAATCCTTTTATCGGGAACGAACAATCAGTCAATTGGTAGGTAAGCGCTTCTGCTGGTTTGAATACTGTTACTTTTTCGTCAAACCAATTTTTGTTATCAAGCATCAGCACTTTTCTTTTTGCATTCAACCCGCTTTTGTTTTCTGAAAGTGCGATCGATTTTTTTACAGTCGGGTCGTATCGCTCGAGCATTTCAATATTCGCGAGCACCTCCCATATTTTTTCAACCGGTGCGTTGATTGTGATTTCGTTGTAAATGGTTGCCATGTGATCCTATTTTTCAGCAATCGATTTAATGTTGGAGAGAATTTGGGATTGAATTTCTCCCATCTTTTTTTTCATCATCAAAGCATTCATAATTCTTGCCATCAGGTTTGCCGGTTCGTAATAAGATTCGTTTATTATTTTGGTTTGACTGTCGCTGATCCTTTCAAGGTAGAAACAAAACCTCGGTTCTTTCAGCATCTTGCTCATTCCCATACTGTCGTTTTCAATTACCCAAACGGTTTTCTTTTCGTGAACCAGCTCCGCTAATCGTTCTGTCATTGTTCCTCTTTTACCCCTGTTTTCCATTTCGCAGGTTCGTGTCTCGCCTTGCTTGTCCATACGTCCATTGGCGGTAATCACTCCCGGATTTATTTTGTGCAGCAGTGTGATGTCGGTAATGATTGCCCAAACCCTGCTAATGGGTGCATTGATAACTGCTTCGTTGTGCGCTTGTAATTTGCTCATTGGAAATGGTTTTTATTTGCCGGGAGGAAAGATAAGATAAATAACTTGTGATTTGCAAGTGGTTTTATAATTTTATACCGTGAAGAAGAAAAAAATTAAATATCGCTCTGACTGTCCTATCAGTACCGCTTTGGATATTTTTGGCGACCGGTGGTCACTGCTGATTGTCCGGGATATGGTTTTTAAAGACAGGAATACCTACGGAGCTTTTTTGAATGGTGGCGAAAAGGTTGCTACAAATATTCTGGCTGATAGGTTGATGATGCTGGAAGCCGGAGGCATCATTGTCAAACAAAAGCATCCTGAAAGCAAGGCAAAAATTCTGTACACACTCACAGCAAAAGGAATTGATTTGGTTCCTGCCCTGGTTGAAATAATTGCATGGAGTGAGAAGCACCACGAAGTGCATCCGCAGGCAACTCAATTTGCAAAGGCAATTCGGAAAGATAAAACGGGAACGATAAAAGAGATTACCGCTTCATTGAAAAAGTAGCGGTGAAAGTTTCTGTCCTGTTGCTTGCTGCTACGGCACTTGAAATGCCGCCATTCGGAACCATGCACTTATGAGCTGCTGCAGGATCATTTTGAAGCGCCCTCAGGAAAAAAAAATGATGATCAGCTCAGAACTGTTAACGGGAATCAGGCATTGATAGATTCGCTACCTTACTATCTATGCTTATTGAAGAAAAAGCACTCAAACACTGGATTGATAATTTTTACGGATATGGATCGTGGGACGCTACGATCTGGTTTATTGGTTACGAGGAAAATGGGGGTGATGTATCGGAAGAAGTGACCGGGAAGGTTAACTATTTTTATAAGGTATATGCTCCAACCGATGCTACTCTATGCGACATTCGTGAGCTGTACCGCCAGGTTGCAATCAGTCTCGACGATCCAAAATCAATTTTGTTGACGAACCGTTGCGAATACCGGTTCGGGAAAAATGCTGTACAGAATGTGGTTTGGAAAAATCTGGTTGCATTTCAGTATGGTTATAGAAATGAGATACTTCCTGATTTTCTCGAATACCAGAAACACACTTTTGCATCGCCATCAGAGCACAATGAAGTATTAATCTGCTTATATCCCTTATTATATCTATTTACTGTAATTAGCGCAGTAGCCCAGATCGAAAGTTTGGTCAGCATAGCAAAATTAATCTGAGCAAATACAGGATAGTGATACATACCCACATCCATTCCTATTATTGTACCACTACCTAATCCAGTAAAAAATGGATCAGCCCTACTTGGGGCAGCAGAAAAGCTACTTCCAGCAGCAGAACCCAAAGGCTTAAAAAATCCCTTTGTCCAGGCTTCATCAAAAGTGGGTGTATTGCGCATATCCTTGTCATATTCATTGCTTGCTGCATTGTCAACACAGAACCCGTAATAGCAATACTCGGGATGATACTTGACGAGTGACTTCGCCCATCAATTGTTAAATTCAGTCGCATAATAGGTATTCACAACCTGTACCGGGTTTCCCAGCTCATCAACATATGGAGACTCCGGGTCAGGATATTGTTAATTTTGCAAATCACCACCTGCTGTATATAACCACTGGCGACAAAACATATTCCCATCCGGATTCAGGATGACAAAAACATTTTCCATGCATATTAAATTATAACATATTGCATTTCTACATAATTGGTAGATAATTAAATATTTTCAAATACTAAAATGTCTACATCCGGCATTCCGGAGAGCGTGTTGCAATTTTTCCAATGTGTAGATTATTTTCAACGGTGAGTTACCTGGTGCCCAACCTGAAGATTTTCTTTGCCCCAAAAAATTACAGGGTTTATATATAAGCGGTTCATTTAATATAATTCCGGCTTTTTGTTGTAAAATCATGCTTCTCAAAAATTATTCCACAGCTTTTTTTAGATGAATATGAGGAATTTTTTCTACGATTTTTTAATTCTTGCATTATTAATTTGACTATGTAAAGTTGTTCTGTTTTTTTTGTGAAAACATTTTACATCATCCACTTTCGCTGAAAATATTTACAACGTTAAACACGCCTGCATATGCAAAAATCACTGAACAACAACCTTCTTGAAACAGATGAGCTGATTTCCAAAAAGAATGGAGCTACCGAAAAAAAGAAAAGCAATTCAAAAAAAACAACGCTACAGGATATTGCACTTGCAGGAGGTTCTACGCTCAATCAAAAAGAATTGCTTCGTGTATTGATGGAAGTAAAAAATGGAAACTTCAATGTACGAATGCCTATTGATGAGATTGGATTGAGCGGAAAAATTTATGACACGCTCAACGAAATAATTGCACTGAATGAAAAGATGGTGAATGAATTTACCAAGGCCGGCAATACCATTGGCAAGCAGGGCAAGCTTACACAACGTATTGAAGTGCCGGATGCAAAAGGTGATTGGAGCACAGGCGTGGAATCACTCAATACGCTTATCTCCGATCTCGTTCACCCCACCATCGAAATTGCCCACGTGATCAGCTCTGTTGCAAAAGGAAATCTTTCCGAACAAATGCCACAGGAAATCGGCGGCCATGTGCTCCAGGGAGAGTTCGCGAGAATTGCACGGGAGGTAAATGATATGGTGAAGCAGCTCAACCTCTTCTCTATGGAAGTAACGCGTGTCGCGCGCGAAGTGGGTTCAGAAGGAAAATTAGGCGGACAGGCAAAAGTTAAAGGTGTTGCAGGTGTCTGGAAAGATTTAACGGACAGCGTGAACCAGATGGGAAGTAACCTGACGGCACAGGTGAGAAACATTGCAGAGGTAACTACGGCTGTTGCAAAGGGAGACTTATCAAGAAAGATCACTGTGGATGTGAAAGGTGAAATCCTCGAGTTAAAAAATACCATCAACACCATGGTGGATCAGCTCAACTCTTTTTCTTCCGAAGTAACACGTGTGGCACTGGAGGTGGGAACAGAAGGCAAGCTTGGAGGACAAGCCCAGGTAAAAGGTGTTGCAGGAACGTGGAAAGATTTAACAGACAGTGTGAACCAGATGGCCAGTAACCTGACAGGACAGGTGAGAAATATTGCAGAGGTAACAACAGCAGTTGCGAAAGGTGATTTATCACGTCAGATTACTGTTGACGTAAAAGGAGAAATTCTTGAATTAAAAAATACGATTAACACGATGGTGGATCAGTTGAATTCATTTTCCGCTGAAGTAACACGTGTTGCAAGAGAAGTAGGTTCGGAAGGAAAGCTCGGAGGACAGGCAACTGTTGAAGGCGTAGATGGTGTGTGGAAAGATTTAACGGACAGCGTAAACCAGATGGCGAGTAACCTCACAGGACAAGTGAGAAATATTGCAGAGGTAACCACAGCAGTTGCCAAAGGTGATCTTTCGAAAAAGATTACCGTGGATGTAAAAGGTGAAATTCTTGAGTTGAAAAATACCATCAACACCATGGTGGATCAGTTGAATTCATTTGGTTCAGAAGTAACACGTGTTGCGAGGGAAGTGGGCTCTGAAGGAAAACTCGGTGGTCAGGCCACAGTGCAGGGAGTTGGTGGTGTATGGAAAGATTTAACGGACAGCGTAAACCAGATGGCCAGTAACCTGACAGGCCAGGTGAGAAATATCGCAGAGGTAACAACAGGTCTTGCCAAGGGTGATCTTTCACGAAAAATAACGGTGGATGTGAGAGGAGAAATCCTCGAGTTGAAGAATACCATCAACACGATGGTGGATCAGCTCAACTCTTTTGCATCGGAAGTAACCCGTGTTGCACGTGAAGTAGGTTCTGAAGGAAAACTCGGCGGACAAGCTACCGTTGTGGGCGTGGGTGGTGTATGGAAAGATTTGACCGACAGCGTAAACCAGATGGCCAGTAACCTTACAGGCCAGGTGAGAAATATCGCGGAAGTAACTACAGCAGTAGCCAACGGTGATTTATCAAGAAAAATCGGCGTGGATGTAAAAGGTGAAATCCTCGAATTAAAAAATACCATCAATACGATGGTAGATCAATTGAGAGGATTTGCATCGGAAGTAACACGTGTTGCATTGGAAGTAGGAACAGAAGGTAAGCTCGGAGGACAAGCAACGGTAACCGGTGTAGCAGGAACCTGGAAGGACTTAACAGATAGTGTAAATCAAATGGCCAGTAACCTTACAGGCCAGGTGAGAAATATTGCAGAGGTAACAACAGCCGTTGCAAACGGTGACTTATCAAGAAAAATCGGTGTGGATGTAAAAGGCGAAATCCTCGAATTAAAAAAACACGATCAACACGATGGTGGATCAGTTAAGAGGATTTGCATCTGAAGTAACCCGTGTTGCAAGAGAAGTGGGTTCTGAAGGAAAGCTCGGTGGCCAGGCCACAGTGGAAGGTGTAGGTGGTGTTTGGAAAGATCTTACCGACAGCGTAAACCAAATGGCCAGCAACCTCACCGCGCAGGTAAGAAATATTGCAGAGGTAACAACCGCAGTTGCAAGGGGTGATTTGTCGCGTAAGATTACTGTGGATGTAAAAGGAGAAATCCTTGAATTGAAAAATACCATCAACACGATGGTGGATCAGCTAAATTCGTTTGGATCAGAAGTTACGCGTGTTGCACGTGAAGTAGGATCAGAAGGACAATTGGGAGGACAAGCCGATGTTCCCGGTGTTGGTGGAACATGGAAGGACTTGACTGACAGTGTAAATAAAATGGCGAGTAACCTGACTTCACAGGTAAGAAATATTGCGGAGGTAACTACGGCTGTGGCAAACGGTGACCTTTCCAGGAAAATCGCCGTGGATGTAAAGGGTGAAATCCTTGAATTAAAAAATACCATCAATACGATGGTGGATCAGCTCAGAGGATTTGCATCTGAAGTAACACGTGTTGCAAGAGAAGTTGGGACAGAAGGAAAATTAGGCGGACAGGCAAATGTTCCGGGTGTTGCCGGAACCTGGAAAGATCTTACCGATAGCGTGAATCAAATGGCAGGAAATCTTACTGCACAGGTGAGAAACATTGCAGAAGTAGCCATCGCGGTAGCAAACGGCGACATGTCCAAAAAAATTACGGTGGATGTGCGCGGTGAAATTCTTCAGCTTAAAGAAACGCTGAACACCATGGTGGATCAGCTCCGTGCATTCGCATCTGAAGTAACACGCGTAGCACGTGAGGTGGGAACAGATGGTAAGCTCGGTGGTCAGGCCTTTGTGCCGGGTGTTGCAGGTACGTGGAAAGATCTTACCGACAGCGTAAATCAAATGACAGGTAATCTTACTGCTCAGGTAAGAAACATTGCACAGGTAACGAAAGCTGTTGCCAGCGGTGATCTTTCGAAAACAGTAGCCATCGATGTAAAGGGTGAGATTCTTGATTTAAAAAACACCATCAATACCATGGTGGAACAATTGAACTCTTTTGCATTTGAAGTTACACGTGTGGCAAGAGAAGTAGGAACAGAAGGAAAGCTCGGAGGCCAGGCCGAAGTAAAAGGTGTTGCAGGAACCTGGAAAGATCTTACCGACAGTGTGAATATGATGGCTTCCAACCTTACCAGCCAGGTGCGAGGCATCGCTAAAGTCGTAACATCAGTTGCGACAGGTAACCTCCGGCAAAAATTATCCATCAACGCGATGGGTGAAGTAGCGCAGCTTACCGATACCATCAACGAGATGATTGAAACGCTTGCCGTGTTTGGAGACCAGGTTACCACAGTTGCACGTGAAGTAGGTGTAGAAGGAAAATTAGGCGGACAAGCCAGTGTGCCCGGTGCTTCAGGCATCTGGAAAAACCTTACTGAAAATGTAAACCAGCTCGCACAAAATCTTACCACGCAGGTGCGATCTATTTCAGAAGTGGCATCAGCAGTTACAAAAGGTGACCTCACGAGAATGATTCGTGTGGAAGCAAAGGGTGAGGTGGAAGCATTGAAGGATACCATCAACCAGATGATTGCGAACCTGAAAGAAACGACGCTCAGAAACCAGGATCAGGATTGGCTGAAATCAAACCTTGCGAAATTCACACAGATGCTGCAGGGACAAAAAGATCTATATACCGTTACACAACGCATCCTTTCGGAATTGGCGCAAGTAGTATCTGCACACTACGGAGCGTTTTATATTCTGCGGCAGGATGAAGAAAGTCAGCATGTAAAACTTAAGTTGTTTGCTGCCTATGCTTATAAATCTGAAACAAATATTCCGAAGGAATTTTCTATAGGAGAGGGCTTGATCGGGCAGTGCGCATTCGAGAAAGAAAGAATACTCATCAGCAATGTTCCCGGTGAATACATTCATATCAATTCAGGGCTTGCCCAGGCGAAACCATTTAACCTCATCATTCTTCCTGTGTTGTTTGAAAACAATGTAAAAGCTGTTATCGAGCTGGCCTCACTCGATGCCTTCAGCATTACGCACCTCGATTTTTTAAGTCAGCTCACCGAGAGTCTTGGAATTGTGTTAAACACGATTGAAACCAATACACGTACAGAAGAACTTTTAGCTCAATCGCAATCACTGGCCGGAGAATTAAAAATTCAACAGGAAGAATTAAGGAGAACCAATGATGAATTGCAGGATAAAGCCTTGCTGCTCGTAAAACAAAAAGATGAAGTAGAAGCGAAAAATAAAGAGGTGGAGGAAGCGAGAAAATCGCTGGAGGAAAAAGCGGAACAGCTCACGCTTACTTCAAAATATAAATCAGAGTTCCTGGCCAACATGTCGCATGAATTGCGAACACCGTTGAATAGCTTACTGATTCTTGCACAACAACTCTATGAAAATGCAGAAGGTAATCTGAATGACAAGCAGATCCGCTATGCAAAAACCATTCACTCCTGCGGCGATGATCTAATCCAATTGATCAACGATATTCTGGATCTTTCCAAGATTGAATCAGGGTTTATTACGGCCAACATTTCTCCGGTTCGTTTTTCAGAAATTGCTTCCTTCGTGGAATCTACGTTCAAGCCGATATCAGATGCACGTCATCTCAAATTCACTATCGAAACGGATGCAAAATTGCCGGCTTCAGTCGAAACCGATCTGCAACGACTCAACCAGATTTTAAAGAACCTGCTTTCCAATTCATTTAAGTTCACTGAAAAGGGAGAAGTAAAACTTAAGATCTACCAGGCAACAAAAAACTGGAAGTTTGGAAACGAAAACCTGGATCGTGCCCCGGGCGTTGTGGCATTCGCCATTTCCGACACCGGTATTGGCATTCCACGGGAAAAGCAAAACATCATTTTTGAAGCATTCCAGCAGGCAGAAGGATCCACGAGTCGTAAATACGGAGGCACCGGTCTCGGCTTATCGATTAGCCGCGGCCTTGCCGAATTGCTGGGCGGAACCATAGAGCTGGAAAGTCAGCCCGGACAAGGAAGTACGTTTACCTTATTCCTTCCGATAGAAAACATTGCCGGTACCCTATCCAAAGAGACTGCTGTTAGCTTAAGCGCTTACCAGCAGATGAACCTTAAATCAGAGTCCACGGATATTGACGACCTGCTTCAATCCATCCGCATCAGCAACGAAGGAATTGAAACCAACCTCAGCATTGTTAATGAAATGATCAACGATGCAGGTGATGACCGCACCAATATTCAGCCCAATCAAAAAGTAATTCTGATTGTAGAAGATGATCTTCGCTTCGGTAAGATACTGGTTGAAAAAGCACACCAGGAAAAACTAAAGGCTATTGTAGCAGTAAGCTATCTCGAAGTTTTTGATTTCATTAATCGTTTCAATCCGATTGCCATTACCCTCGATGTGAAGCTTCCCGACACCAGTGGCTGGAGAGTGCTTGACCATCTTAAAAATGATTTGAACTACAGGCATATCCCCATTCACCTGATATCGGGAGAAGAAAACAGTGCGCTCGCTTTAAAAAGAGGTGCAAGAAGTTTTCATCTCAAACCACTGGAAAATGAATCGCTGAAAGAACTGTTCCAGGATATCATTTCCTTTAATAAAAAGGATATCAACCATGTGCTGGTAGTGGAAGACAATGAACTGGATTCATCTCAAATCAACAAACTGTTACAGGGTGAAAACATCAAGGTAACCATCGCTCCTACCGGGAAAAAGGCCATGGAAAAAATAAAAAATAATACCTACGATTGCATCATCCTCGATTATACGCTGCCAGATATTTCCGGAATCGACCTTGTGAATAAGGTAAGTGAAATGAAGCGGAAGACTACAGCGCTGATCGTATACTCCGCCAAAGATTTTGACAAGAATGAGTTGAAACAATTGAACAGGCAATCCAATTCCATTGTACTGAAAGGAGTAAACTCTCTCGAACATCTGCTGGAAGAGACGGTGACACTCCTGCATATCAACCACAAGAATTTATCTCCGGAGAAAAAAAGAGTGATCGAAAACATGCGTACAAAAGAAGACATTCTTGCCATGAAAAATATTCTGGTGGTAGATGACGATGTACGGAACCTGTTCGCGCTTACTACCGTATTCGAACGTTACAACATCAATGTGATCACCGCTGAAAGCGGAAAGGATGCGATCAGTATCCTGAATGAAAATCCAAAAATAGATATGGTGCTGATGGATATTATGATGCCTGAAATGGATGGATATGAAACGACACAAAAAATTCGACGCGAACATAAAAACAGCGCATTGCCGATTATTGCCGTTACAGCAAAAGCCATGAAGGGAGACCGGCAGAAGTGTATCGAAGCCGGCGCATCCGATTATATTACCAAGCCGTTGAAGATAGATCAACTGCTTTCATTAATGAGAATGTGGTTTTATAAATAACAATGTAAGATGCAGCCCAGGATTCTTTTAGTGGATGATCGCCCGGATAACCTGATGTCAATAGAAGCCATCTTAATGCCTGATGGCTATGTTATAGTAAAAGCAAACTCCGGAAAATCCGCGCTGAAAATCTTGTTGCAGGATTATGATTTTGCCTTGATACTGATGGATGTTCAAATGCCTAACATGAATGGATTTGAAACGGCATCGCTGATTTATGAACGGGAGAAGTTGCGGCACATTCCAATCGTCTTTATCACCGCCCACAATTATGGTGAGGAAAATATTTTTAAAGGGTATCAATTGGGTGGTGTCGACTACATCTACAAACCCGTCGATCCTGCGCTGCTGAGTGCGAAGGTGGCGGTATTCGTTGAACTGTATAGAAAAAATCACAGGTTGCTCATTCAGGAACAGAAACTTACGCTGATCAACAGGAACCTTGAATCAGAGATCAGGGAACGAAAGTCATCGGAGGAAAAAATAAAGGCACTTAACAAAGCGCTTATTGAAAATATTGACCGGCTGGAAGCTGCCAATAAGGACCTCGACAATTTTGCTTTTATGGCCTCGCATGATCTACAGGAGCCTTTGCGAAAAATAAGAACCTTCAGTGAACGGTTAGGTTCCAGCCTCGGAGATTTGATTAATGAGGATTCAAAAAAATATATTGACCGGATTGAGAAATCTGCTGAACGCATGCAAACATTGATCAGGGATATATTGGCCTTTTCGAAGATATCGATACAGCAAAAAAAGTTTGTTAAAACGGACCTCAACATCATAATGAAAGAGATCCTTGACGAGTACGAACAGGAATTGAGCGACAAGAATGTTACAGTGGTTTTGGAGCCACTCCCATCATTGGAAGTCATCCCTGAGTTAATACGACTGCTATTCAATAACCTGGTCAACAATGCCATTAAATATCGCAGGGAGAATACAGACCCGCTTATTCGCATTTTTGCAAAATCTGACGACGACCGGACCGATGGTGTGGAAGTAAAAAATAAATATTACAGAATCTATCTGGAAGATAATGGTATAGGCTTCGATCAGGTCTATTCCGAAAAAATTTTCGGGATGTTTGTGCGACTCCATGGCGCTTCCGCATATAAGGGAACCGGCATAGGACTGGCGCTCTGTAAGAAAATCGTGGAAGAACATAACGGGCATATATCCGCGCGAAGCAAATTGAATGAAGGAGCTGTTTTTACTATAGCCCTTCCTGCCGCGAACGTAAATGCTGACAGAGTGAACCGGGAAGTTTCAGCGTGATGAGTTGGGATTCTATAATCCGGAAAATGATACTTGCCATTTTTTGATGATAATTTCAATGTCATATTGATCTGACAGAAAAACAAACTCTTCCCATTAGTTTAGATATTCCGTGATCCTGATAAAGTATCAGTGATGTAAAATCCCAATGTGAAATATATATCTTTCAAAACGAGTTTCCTGCCATTCAACTATGTTTCAACAGATAAAAAATCCAACAACTCTTCCGGCGGATCTGATTTAACAATGGCATTTATTTTTGCATCCATGCGGAGTGAAAATGGAAAGTTTCTACCGTTAAGATTCAGGTTACATTGATGGCACAAGAGTGCTTTGAATTGCTAACCTGATTTCCTATGGGTTTTCTTAAAATTCAAACCCAAGGTTGTCGGGGTTGATGATGATCATTTAAGTTTCACTCAAACAGGAAACATACTACTGTTTCCTATTCCTGCAAATTCAAAACTGTCTGTAGAATTTTCAAACCTCATCGAATCACTCTCCATCTTCTCCATCAATGGTACACACCTACAGGTATTCAATCACCTTCACAAATCAAAATTTGAATTGGATGTGAGTGAGCTGAGCAGTGGCATGTATTTCATAACTGCTTCGTCAAAAAATAAAATTTACAGAGGAAAATTTTTAGTGGAGCGGTGAATTTCTTTCAGACATTTATTCAAAGCCACCGTATCCTTCAGAGGAGATACGGTGGAATTCGGCACTGATGGATAATTCCTGCTCATTATTGCTTCACGAATTTATGAGTGGTTATAAAATCAGCTGTATAAATCTTTATAAAATAAACTCCATCAGCCAAATCTGAAACATCAACACTGTTTTGATTTTGTTCGCGCAACATTTTTTCACCTGTTACACTTGAAATTTCAAATTCAAAATTTCCATTTGCCGGAAGTACGATATTCAATTCAGCAGTAGCCGGGTTTGGGAAAATAGACACAGACTCTTCAGTTAAAATCATTGCATTTTCTGATTCCCTGCACGGAACACTCACCGATGTTGCCGCAGATAGTTTTGAGCAACCGTTACCATCTGATACTTCTACTTTATAATTTGCTTCCGTAGTCGCGGTATAGCTTGACAAAGTAGCGCCCGAAATAAAGCTGCTTCCTTTCTTCCATTTATAAGTGTAACCTGTTCCGGTGTTTGCCTGTAATACCACGCTACCTCCTTCACAGAAAGTGGTGGGTCCCTGCGGAGTAATGGTTGCAGTGGGCAAGTTGTTAACTGTTATTGATATGGCTGCTGATGTTTTTGAGCATCCGGTAGAAGTATTTGTTACTACGACCTTGTAACTGCCCTTTTCTGTTACTGTGTATGTTGACAAAGTCGCACCGGCAATGTCACTGCTTCCTTTCTTCCATTGATAGGCTCTGTTTGCAGCAACCGTTGCATTTAAATCCACACTTCCACCTTTACAAAATGTCGTAGGACCCGCAGGAGTGATCGTAGCGGTTGGAAGTGATTTTACAGTAACAGTCAGCTCATTCGATAAATCAGTTCCTGATACAGGACAAGTGGCCTGCAATACATAATAGTAAGTGCCTGTATTAAGTTTTGCTGTGGTGTAAGAAGGAGTGGTAGCTCCGCTTCCGGCAGACACATTTGAGTAAGGTCCGCCTGAAGTGCCTGATATCATCCATTGGAAAGTGATTCCAGGATCGGTACCGAATGCTGTTGCTGACATGTTATAAACAGCATTTGTACAAACGCTAACCGAAGCAGGTGAAATATTCCCGCCTTCCGGCATGCAAAGTGCAAAATCATCTGATCCGATATCGGAGGGTACATGCAACAACTGGCAATCAATATCTGCGAAAATATATGCAGGTGGTGTGGTGCCCTCACTTTCAATTGCAGCAGAAGCAAAAGTGCCATGCAAATTGCTGATGTTATTGGCGAAGAAAGGATTTGCTGAATTGGAATTGGCATCAGTACCCATATTGAAACTCATACCCGACTGCCATGCTGCAAGTGTGGAGTAGTTAGTTGTTGCACCTTTTCCAACATGTCCTGATATTCCCTGGTCGTTGGCAATATACAAGTCATTATAATCTGACAGAGAACCAAGAACTCCATACTTGTCAATGGTTGGACTTATAATGCAAAAATGACTTGCAACACCGGTTTGTGCGGCAGTGAAATTTGCGAAAACATTATTCTTTATATTAAATGTTCGGGTACCGACTTCAGCAATTTCTAAACAAGCATTTGATGCATTAGGAGAAGAACTACCATCAATGCTAATACTGTTATTCCAGATATCAAAAGTGATTGCGCCAGAACCTGTGTCATCAATATAAATTCCTCTAACATCACGCGTGGCTGTTGCAACACCGGTGTACGATGTTAACAGCTCACTGATGCTGTTATTAAAAATCCTGAAGGTATTAGAAGAATTAGGAGAAGCCACCCGGATGCCACAAACTTTAGGGATGCCGCCAAATGAAGCATTATTTCTCTTTAATGTTCTGATGATGTTATTACTTATTTCACAGGTGCCCGTTCCTGCCGGTACCAGGATTCCGTCCACTGAGGCAGAAGCGCTTGACGTTGATAAATTACGTATTACATTATTTCTTATAGTAAAATAATCCTGGTTTTGCATCCAGATGCCGTACGTTGAAGAACTACCTCCTCCAATGTCATTGGGTACATTGGGGTCACCTATCGAATTAAAAGTAGTACACGATGAGGAGACGATTTGGTTACCTACGTCGAATGTTGTACCACCCGCAATATTTATCCCTGCATAAGAATCGCGAATCGTTATGTCCCTGAATGTATTATTTGAATTGGTCCCCTGCCCCCCTCCCGGGTTTGTAATACTCTTAGAAAAAATTCCAATGGTACTCGTGTTGGTGCGGTCCATGTCAACAGTAATTTTATCAAACACATTATATTGCGCGCCAGAGTCGCCACCGAAAGATTCAAAAACCATTAATCCTGTCTCTACATCACTTGCTTTTGTTCCCAGCGAAACAAGATTAATATTACTGATAGTTGTGTAACGTGCACAAACACCCATAATGGGTTCTTCATTATTAGAAATAGCACCCAACCCAGCAGTACTGCCATATCCAAAACCGCCTCCCTGAACAACAGGAGAACCCCTGTAAGAAAATGTAGCTGGTGTTCCTGTTTTAGCAATAGTTACCGTATTAACAGAGCTTGAGCCTTTAAAAGGACCTGCAAAAACAGGAAAGATGTGGCTTCCGTTTGCTGTTGTGGTATCGTAGGTGGCATCGGTAAGGTTAAGTGTCACGGGTCCTGAAATACCCCGGTGATTAAGGTCAGAAGTAGCAAGCGTAAGACTGGAATAGGTTTGTCCTATGCCTACATTATACGTTCCTGTTGCAACAGGTGTGGGTGCTCCGGGTGTCAATCGGTAATTGTAAGAAGGCCATGCCACCAAAGGACTTAGCAGGCCATGTGAAGTTTGACCAGAGCCGGTAACAAGGTCAATAAAATTTCCAGCGCCACCTGTACCATATTCAATTCCTATACAGGCTCCCCCTAAACTTGTTGGCGGTCCTGTAATAGTCCTTGAGCCATAACGAAACTCTATTACATTGGTGCCTTCGTAAAAAATTACCTGGAAGTTTAATCGAACGTTGGTGCCACCAGTTCCCGTGAAATGTGGATAGTTGGTATACTGAACGGTAAAAGTCTGGCTGCCGGCAGTGCCTTGTGTCTGGTACAAAATATCAGATGACGCATCATCAGTCATATCTGCCCACCATGCGCTGATACTTTTATCAGTGCCACCGGCTCCTGACACATACATGTTGTTGTTGTAAGCTCCTTCAGCAGCAACGGGCGCCACGGCATCAAAAAATAATAATCCGTTGGTGTTTAAGCCAACAGTTGTGTAATTAACTCCTGCATAAGTAAACGTGAAACCAAGTGGAATGGCTGTTTGGTTTACATCATTACCAGTTGCCGTTGAAACTGTTGCTCCACTGCCTGCATTGATAGCAGTATACGCTGCATTAAAAGTAGTACGTGTATACAGTTGGGCGTTAGCCTTCCTGCTTGTTAAACCCATTACAACCAATGCGAAAATAAATACAGGAATGCATTTCATTTGCAGCAGCATGGTGCGCAGTGTGTTTTTGTTTTTCATAAGAAGACAATTTTGGTTTTTGAATTTCTTTCGGACTTTCAAATTGAATGATGAAAATCAGCCCGACAAAATTGCTGCTTGGGAATAAGAAAGTCAATTACCAATTCTGGTGAAAATATTACAGTGCGAAAACATTTCAATTCGTTCGCAACACGTATAAATAGTTGAATAATGGTTTATTATTGGCAAGCAAATTCAACAACGTGTTTGCTTTCGAAATAATGAAGCGTCAATTAGAACCAACACCATATTCAAAGGTGAATGAAATACAATTATTGCCAATAGATTTTGGTGGGCGCAGTTATTTGAGAATCTTCTGTATGATGGTTTTTGAAACTGCCTCGCCAATAGAATTGACCTGCAGTTTCTCATAAATTCTTCGTATCCGGGAATGCACTGTTTCATAGCTGATGCATAACTCTCCCGCAATCATTTTATATGATTTACCGGTAACCAAAAGCTGAAGCACTTCCTTTTCACGACTGCTTAGATTAAATTCTTCTTTGGTTGAATTTGACGGCTGTAACCTGGCAAACTGGTTGAGTACTTTACGTGCGATAACGGGCGTCATCGGAGATCCGCCAGCATATACTTCTTCAATCTGATGAATGAGTGCTTCCATTTTACTGTTCTTTAAAATATAACCATTGGCCCCTGCACAGAGACTCGAAAATACTTTCTCATCATCTTCAAATCCGGTAAGCATAAGCACGGGCAGTTCCGGAAAATCTTTCCGGATTATTTTTACCGCTTCGATTCCGCTTACCGGCGGTATATCAATATCCATCAATACAACATCCGGTTTTAACATGCTAATATTTTCAGACATGCCATCATAAGAAGCATACGCCTCGGCCACGTTGATATTTTCTGTTGTTGATAGCAGCAGACACACGGAATCACAGAAATTCTTATTGTCGTCGAAGCATAAAACCGTAAGTGATTTTTTCATAAGCAGATTTTCAATGCAAAGGTGTTGATCTTCCCGGTCATAAAAAATTACCAGATATGGTCAATTGTCTGAAACAGCTACTTTAATTACGGTACCCTGGTGTTGCATGCTGGTGATACTAAAAGTTCCATTCATACTTTCAGCGCGCGCTTTCATATTTTTTATTCCATTGCCATTATATGCATTGTTGCGTGTGTCAAATCCTTTTCCATTGTCCGCAATCAACATTTCCAACCGGTCAGCATTTCTGTTAACAGATATTTCAACTTCAGAAGCTGCTGCATACTTAATAATATTATGAATGGCTTCTTTATAAATAAGGAAAAGATTCTTACGCTCTTCCATTTTCAAAAAAGTGTTTGTTGATTTTTCATCCCAATTAATTCTAAACCGAATACCGGCGGTTCCTAATATGGCGGCTGCATAACTCTCAATACGCAGCATCAGGCTATTCATTGTATCATTTGCAGAATTGGCAGCCCACACAGCGTCGCCTGTTTTATCAATTATTTCCCGCGACATCGTTTCAATTTTTTCGAGAATACCTTTAGTGTCTTTATGAACCTCCTTATTCAACCTTACATTGGCAACCTGGCTGTAAAAGTTTATGCTTCCTATCGTTGAGCCAATATCATCATGAAGATCGCGTGCAATCTTATTCCGTACTTCCTGCAGTTTTAAAATCTGGCGAATCCTGTAGCGGTAGAATCCATACACAGTGCTCAACAGCAGGAGGATGACAGTCAAATAAAAATAAATGGTTTTGTAAAATGGCGGAATGATGCTAAGAGACAGCGAACGGATTTCGCTTTCTACACCATCCCTGTTGATCGCCTTGTACTTAAAATTAAAATGACCGGGAGGCAAATTGGTGTAAGTGATAAACGGGTTATCACTGGTCCGCCAGTCATCATCAATGTCTGTAAGCTGATACATGTATGTTACCTGTTCATTGCCGGAGAAGCAATTCGAAGAGAGATAAAATTTTAAAAAGTTCTGATCGTGATTCAGCACGAGTTTATTTGAAAGAAATGAATCACGTGACTCATCCATCACCCACAGCCTGGTAACATATACATTTGGTTTTTCAGGGTCCTTCAAAATTTTCCATGGATCGAATGACACAAATCCTCCTTCAAACCCTACACTGAATATTGAATCCCGGTCATCAAAAAAATATCCTCCGATTCCATGAGGCACTCCCAGTTTAAAATCATACAATTTATACGCGTTCATACTGACATTGTAATTCAAAAGTCCTTTAGAAGTGACGATCCAAAGGTTGTCGGCATCCTGCCTTGCGATTCCCTGAAGTGTTTGGTAATCTCCTCTAATAAAAGTGAATGGAGCGTCAGCCCTGTCCGGAAAAAAGCGCATTAATCCGGAGCTTTCAGAAGTCAGCCAAAAGCTTCCGTCATCATTTTCTAGTATATCATAAACATCGTTGACGGATACACTGCGGTTCTCTTGTATATCCTTCCAGTTTTTTTCAGCGACCACAACCCGATGAAACAAACTGTCATTTTCAGAATATGAATGCGGATCAAAATCGCCCGGTAAATAAAATTGTGAAATTCCCTTCGACGCGCCGCAAATCCACATCCTGTTCTGAGAATCGATGAATATCTTACGGGTAAGATTTTCTGCAACCCATTTGTTATTCAACGTCCCACTCAGCCAGAATAAATTTTTTCGTGCACGATCAGCAATAGTTATAAAATGACCATAAAAAGATGCGGCAATAAAATGATGGCCGGCAATCCTGATGTTGGAAATACAGTTTACCCGTGAAGAATAAATGGAGAAATATTTTAGTGATTGTAGCAATGGATTTGCCGGAATTAATTGCAACTCCATGGTTACCGTGTCGAGCATGAACATTGTTTTATTGGTTCCTATCAAGATAGCACCATCAGAATCCATTGATATGCTGAAAAGTTGGAGTCGCTCATTCCTGTAATCAAAGGTTTTGAAGTGGTAATTCCATTCATTCTTTTTTTTATAAAACAGTCCACAAGCTGCCGCTACATATTCTGTACCGCTGTCAGTAATCACGCGGTCAAATACCCTGCAACTATTGTCCTTACCGGGCACAGGGAGATGTGTGACCGTGAACTGGTTTTGCAAAACATCATATACAAACACTCCTTCATCGCTTCCAATCCACATGCGGTTATAATCATCACGATAGATGTAATTAACCCTAGAAGTTATTGGTATTGAAACAGGAAAATCAAAAAATATTTTAGTTTTTAAATCAAAAAAATGAATGCCGGAGCTTTTAGTGCCGCACCATACTATTTTATTTTTATCCTCTGCAAGGCTGATGATTTCATCGGATGAAAAATTCATTTTTCCGGTGCCGTCAAAAACGTAACTCTGCAACAGAACTGTCTTGTCATTGAATTCATGCAACGCATTGTCCCACGCTCCACACCAGATGTTGCCATCGCTGCCTGCAATCATTTTGTTAATCGTTCGTGCCGCTGAAACAGAGGTGCGGAAAGTATCCTCCTTGTATGGAAAGGTCATTATTTTTAATGACTGCATGAGCGACGCAACAAAAACGGCTGAATCTTTAAAGAGAATATCAAAATAGCTCCTTGCCCAATGGAAATCTTTTTTTTCCAGGAAATCCTTTTTTTCCAGGCTGAAAAGTTGCCAGCCGCCGTTAATAAGTCCCAGCCAAAGTGCATTTCGTGCCGAATCAAACCTGATGACATTGATGTTGTCCGATAAAAGTGCAACCTGGTTCTTGTTGTAAGTGGTAAATTTTTGCGTGCGGAAATTGTAAGAGCAAAAACCTGCGGATACAGTACCGATCCAAAGTATAGAATCAAGATCGTAAGCAAGACAGGTAATGTTGTTGCTGCACAAAGAAGTGGAATCATCCGGTTGATGCCGGAACACATAAAAATCACGGCCATCATACCTATTTAATCCATCCTTTGTTCCGAACCACATGAATCCCTGGCTATCGCGAAGCATGCAGGTTACCTGGTTATCAGAAAGTCCATCCTCCGAGGTAAGCTGCTTTAATGCTATAGTTTTTTCTTGCGCCATTCCGGCATAGAAGGAAAATACTAAAATGTTGAGCAGGAAAAGCTTGATTCTCATTTTTCGACATCGATATAGTGCAACTTAATATTTTTCAGTAAAAAAATTAATGTAGCTCCGGATATAAAGTAGCACAGATAGATCCGTTAAAATATATTTTATGGCGGACTTCTCATTTGAAAAATTCCGGCCTGCTTCCACCTCAAATTAATAGTACGTGACTATTTCTTCTTCCTTGATGCTTTCGCTGTTTTATTAAACTCCAATGCCAGTGAAATCCAGTAAGCAAGCTTTTTTCTTGTGTTCAGTGCTTCGATAGCAACAAATACATAACCCTTCATAATTCTTCCGGTGAAATCCATTGGTGTGCATCCTTCCTTTTGCATGGCTTCCTCATACTTCGCCGGATCAAGCCGAACCATAAGGCGTTCCTGTTCTACACCAACACACATTTTATCATTTACCATGAAGCACAATCCGCCAAACATTTTTTTCTCTTCCACATGGTCGTGTGTTTCGGCAATAATTTCACGTGTTTGGCTTGCTAATTTTTCGTTGTATGCCATCGTTTTAATTCTTTTGAAATTCTTAAAAACAGAAACGGCGTGAGGTTCATTTACTTTTACTGAATTCTCCGAAGTGCCACAGAATCCCGGAAGGGTCGTGCACAAAACACTCTTTGCCCCATTCCATTTTGCGTATTGGCACCAATCTAACGCCTTCGTATTTAGCAGCCAGTTCTAATGATTGTACGTCCTTCCAAAAAAGTTCAACATCCTGCACTTCTACAAAAACCATGGTATTATCTATCCAGTCTTTCACATCAGCATCCTGCAGATAAAATCCGAATGCTCCGGTTTTGAAATAAGAAAAGTTGGGACTTAAAACGCTTTCCGTAAAACCAAGGTCGCGGTAAAAGCTGCGGGAAAGTTCAAAATTCCTGGCACCGATAAAAGGGCGGATTGACAAAGCGTTAAGTTCCATATTAATCAGTTTGAATGATGGTGCAATGCTACAATTTATCATTCTTTTTGTAGCATTCAGTACTTTAATATTGTAATGATAAACCAAAAATAGCAGCATGACCTATAGCATTTATTTTTCTGCCACGGATACCTATATTACACGTAATAATTATAGCAAATAATCATTTTCTTATGGCAGTCGTGAAAACAACTTTCTGGCACGGACTCATTAAGCAGAACAGCGGTAAGCTTGATACCGTAGAGCGCATCAATGAAGTAATTTTCGGACTCATCATGGTACTTACTTTTACCTGTACCATTAATATTGCAACAGAATGTCGCAATGAAGTCCGTCTGTATGTGGGGCATGGTTGTAATGTTGCATGGGGAATTATTGATTCTTTCATTTACATTTTTTCAGTGATGATGTATCGTGGAATATCCATGGATGCCGTTCACCTCATACGGAATGCTCCTACTGATACAATAGCAGATGAGGCCATCAGAGATGCTTTGCCTCCTGTGATGGGCTTATTGTTAAAGGATGAACATTACAGTTATTTCCGCAGCGAAATCAAGAAACTTCCGGCGCCACCTCACAAAACAATTGTAACCTGGAATGACATTTTAGGGGCTGTAAAAACTTTTCTGCTTGTGTTCATCTCCACTTTTCCTGTTGCCATTCCATTTATTTTCATGACAGATATATTTCTTGCAACAAGAGTTTCCAACAGCATAGCGCTGGCATTACTTTTCGCAACAGGTTGAATTTTTCGATCAAAAAATATTTCGCCATCACAGCATTTGGGAAGCGGTACTTTTCGTGGAGCGATTTTCATCTCTCCTGTTGCTATCTGCACATCATAAGTCTAAAACAACCCTGGCGTGCAGACAGTTTCCGGTTTTATTTTCCCGATATTTTTACTCAACCCAATTGCTTTTGAAAATGCCGGAGCGTTACAATTGTTTCAAACATGTCCGTGCTGCTATAATTTTCGGCAGGCAACAAACTTTCTCATTGCCAACACCTGGGAATACGGCGCCTCGTTCAGGTTTTTTGAGGGGATGATTGTTTTTATTGTGCCCTTTGTTGTTTTGACTGGATAATAGCGATGATAATTTTTTATCCTATTGGAGTGAAGCATATTTCTCACCGAAAGACTGGATCTGGTTTGGTATTGTAACACAGCGAATAAGGATGCAGGAGACGGCATTGGATTTTCAAGAAGGCGGTTTGCTCGCATTTCAGAAAAATTGGTTTACTGTAACAGGATATTATTTCAATCCATTTTCGGAGGAACAATTCGGCATAATGAACCTTGGCGTTACGTTTTGAAATAAAAGATCCGGTTTAATAGATTACCGTTTTCATAATACTTTTGATAGGTAGCAAAAAAAATTACAGATACCTTCTTTCATTTTCTTCGCAACCACTCATAAAAAGCCGGAAACATTTTCCGCCAGCTGCTTTCGCTATGGGTGCCGGTTTCACTGATGCTTACTATCACCTTGCACTTCATTATTTTTTCAAGGCGGCTGCTGACGGCTTCCATCAACGGTACCATGTTCTCTCCTTCTTTCTTTCCGCCGTAGAAATAATATCGCTGATGCTCGTATCCTTTTGCCGGCATGGCATCAATCTGCGCTAACACATCCGGCACCAGCCAGAAGGAAGGAGAGATGACACCCACAGCGCCGAATACTTTTGGATAGTACAACCCTGCATAAAAAGAAATTAATCCACCGAGTGAGCTGCCTGCTATAGCAGTATGCCCTGGTCCAGAAATGGTTCTGAAATTTTTATCGATATATGGTTTCAGGATTGTAACAAGAATATTGAGATATACACGGCCTAATCCCATGCCATGTTGCTCCGTGTTATTTGGATTGTATTCATTGATCCGTGTTTCACCGCCATTATCGATTCCCACTACTATTCCCGCAAAATTTACAGAATCAAGGTATTCATCAATCTGCCATTCTCCGGAAAACGAAGCCTTCACATCAAAAAGATTTTGACCATCCTGCATGTATAACACAGGATATCGTTTTTCTGAAATTGCATAATCACCCGGCAAGTACACCCATATTCTTCTCTTGATATTGAGCTCAGTGATGTATAATGCAGTGTACATATTTCAGTGCTCAGGTTGCTTTTGAATCTATTCTTGTAAACAGAATTACCACAGATTGTTGCTGTACGTCATACGTTTTTCCATCATGAACAGGAGCATCATCCCAAAAGGAAATATCATGTGGGGAAGGAAGTGAAGTATCGATCCATCTTTTCCAAACCTGACCGGCAGCTTTATTCACGGCCGGTATTTCAAACACAAGCGGCTTGTCGTAAGCGTTGAAAAGGTAATGCATCAGTACTGATCCTCCGATTGACAATGTAGTAACAGCAATGGAATGTGAGGATTCACCCCAGTCAGGCTTATTAAGCTTTACTCCGTGCCATGATATAAGCGGTTTATCAAGCAGCTCCTTCAACCTCATTTGATATTTTTTTTGCGCAGTGTCGCGGATGTTTCTTACGCCATTCAGAATTTGCACGAACCGAAGAACGTCGGCATGCTTCTCCAACAGTGACCAATCAAACCATGTCAATTCACTATCGTGACAATAGGCGTTGTTATTTCCATATTGTGTTCTGCGCACTTCATCACCCATCGAAAGCATGGGCACACCGAGTGACAGCACGTTGATGGTGAGGAAATTTTTCACCTGCACATTGCGGATCGCTTCTACCATCATAAGATCGGTAGGGCCTTCTACACCACAGTTCCAGCTTAAATTATTATTAGTGCCGTCATTGCCGCGCTCACCATTCTCTTCATTGTGTTTTTCATTGTAACTAACCAGGTCATTCAATGTGAATCCATCGTGGCATGTAACAAAGTTGATGCTCTGTTCCGGTTCCCTGTCCTTCTGCAAATAAATATCAGGACTTCCTAAAAGCCTTGAAGCAAGGTGTGGAATAGCACCGTTATCACCTTTCAAAAACGAACGCACATCATCCCTGAATTTTCCGTTCCATTCCTTCCAGCTATCACCGGCAAAAGATCCTACCTGGTATAATCCCGCAGCATCCCATGCTTCTGCAATGAGCTTCACACCTGCCAGTACAGGATCTGATTCAAGGTCCCATAATAATGGCGGATTTACCAGTGTGCCGCCGGACTCATCCCGCGCAAGTATAGAAGCGAGATCGAAACGAAATCCATCCACGTGCATTTCTTTCACCCAAAAATGAATGGAATCAATAATCATTCTTCTTACAATAGATTGATTAGCGTTGAGTGTATTTCCCGTGCCGGAGTAATTCGCATACTTCGATTTGTCTTTGTCGAGGATATAGTAAATGCTATTGTCGATTCCTTTAAATCCATACGTCGGCCCATCTTCAGCTACTTCTGCCGTATGATTGAACACTACATCCAATATCACTTCCAATCCGGCCTGATGAAATGCTTTCACCATGTCGCGAAAATCATCCAGCGCCTGCAAAGGATTTGAGCCAGAAGAATAATCCTGGTGTGGCGCGAAGAAAGAGACCGGGCAATAACCCCAATAATTTACTTTCCCAACCGGACAGTCCTGCTTATCAAACTGAAAAACAGGAAGCAACTCCACAGCAGTAATTCCCAGGTCGACGAGGTAAGGAATTTTTTCAATCAGCCCTTTATACGTTCCTCTTTTCTCCGCTGCAACTCCTGAATTAGGATGTTTCGTGAAACCTGCCACATGCATCTCATAAATAATGGTTTCTGAAAAAGGCAACTCGAGCGGCTTGTCCCCTTCCCAATCGTAAAGTGACAGGTCAGCTACTACACTTTTCATGGATGGAGCCACTGCTTTGCCATGCTGTTTGAATTCATCTCTGTTGAAACCATCGGGAACTGCCACTGCCTTACAGTATGGGTCGAGCAATATTTTATCGTGATCAAAACGATGGCCGTTAACGGGATCATGGGGACCATGCACACGATAACCGTATAGTTGCCCGGATTTTATTCCGGGAATAAAAACATGCCAGTAATGATATGTTTTATTGCGACTCTTATCAAGTTGAATAACATGCGAAGGCCGGAGGTCATTTACGTGCCGAAAAAACAACAACTCTACACCGGTGGCATTTTTTGAAAAGAGAGAAAAGTTAGCGCCATCTTTTGTTAGCGTGGCACCCAACGGATGTGAGAGGCCTCGTTCATTCGTTACTCCACTCGCTGTAGTCAAGCTCATCATAATGTTTTTTAATTCTTACGGAGCTTTATGTTCCAAATTTTTTCACAGTATTCCCGCACCGACCTGTCGGAAGAAAAATAACCCATCCCGGCTACATTGAGGATTGACATTTTCAACCACCTCTCAGATTGCAGATATGTTTCAGCAATTTTTTCCTGGCACTTTATAAAAGCATCGTAATCTGCCAGCACAAAATAAGGATCATCATTCAGCAGTGAATCGACCAATGGTCTGAATACACTGTTATCACCATTCGAAAAAATTCCAGACTGAATCGTATCGATTGCTTCTTTGAGCTCAGAATGCTGTTCATAAAAATCCAGCGGACGGTATCCTTTGGCTTTCCATGCAGCAATTTCATCGGCGGTATTCCCAAAGAGGAAAAAATTTTCAGCGCCCACAGCATCCCGTATTTCAATATTGGCACCATCCAGCGTACCGATGGTGAGCGCGCCGTTCATGGAAAATTTCATGTTACCGGTTCCTGATGCTTCTTTTCCGGCAGTAGAAATCTGCACTGAGAGGTCTGCTGCGCGATACAACCTTTCACTATTCTTTACATTGAAATCAGGATAGAAAACAATTTTCATTCTTCCCGCCACATCAAAATCGTTGTTGATGGTTTCAGCCATTGCATTGATGAGTCTGATAATGAGCTTGGCAAGAAAATATCCGGGAGCAGCTTTACCTCCGAATATATAAGTGCGTGGAACAATTTCGGCTTCCGGATTTTTTTTAATCCGGTTGAATTGTGTGATGATGTGCAACAGACTTAAATGCTGTCGCTTGTATTCATGAATCCGCTTCACCTGAATTTCAAAGAGCGATTCCGGATTCACCAGCACACCGGTAGTAATAATGAGTTGATCAGCCAGTGCCCGTTTATTTTTTTGCTTGATTTCTTTCCATCTTGATTGAAAAGCAGTGTCATCAGCCAGTTGCGTTAATTTCTTTAAATCTGTTTCAAGATGTGTAACCCAACTATCGCCCAGGTGTTCGGTAAGAAGAGCACTCAATCCTGGATTATATTGTTTCATCCATCTCCTTGGTGTTACACCGTTAGTGATGTTCAGGAATTTTTCCGGAGCAACCGTATAGAAATCATGCAGCACTTCCTTTTTCAGTAACTCCGTATGCAAAGCCGATACGCCATTGATGTGATGACTGCCCACGGATGCGAGGTGCGCCATTCGAATTGCTTTGCCGCCGGCCTCATCAATAATAGAAAGACGCGACAACAGTTGATCATCACCGGGAAACCGCTCCTTCACCTCATCCAGGAATCGCTGATTGATTTCAAAAATAATTTCGAGATGCCTTGGCAACACAGACTGAAATAAATACATCGGCCATTTCTCCAATGCTTCCGGTAACAATGTATGATTGGTATAACCGAAAGTTTGTTGCGTAATCTTCCAGGCCTCTTTCCACTCCATCTGATGTTCATCAACAAGTAACCGCATCAACTCCGGAATGGCGATGGATGGATGCGTATCATTCAGTTGTAAGGCAACATTTTCATGGAGCGCATTCAACGGATGTCCACGGAGCTGTTGCATACGGATAGCATCCTGCAAGGAGCAGGAAACAAAAAAATACTGCTGACTCAGCCGCAGCCTTTTACCGGCTTCAGGCACATCATTCGGATAAAGCACTTTGGAAAATGTTTCGGCCCTTATTTTTTCATCTACGGCAGCTTCGTAATTGCCGCGGTTGAATTCACCGAAGTCGAACGACTCCACCGCTTCTGATTTCCACAACCGTAAAAAACTAACGTTGTCATTTTTATATCCCGGAATTGGTGTGTCATAGGCCACTCCTTTCACTTCGTAATCAGGTGTCCAGGTTACGCGATACTTACCGTCATCATCCGTTTGTGCTGCCGTATGACCGCCGAACTTCACTTTGTAAGCAATCTCCGTCTGTGGAAATTCCCATGGATTACCGAACCGGAGCCACTTATCAGCAATTTCCACTTGTTCACCATTTTCAATGCGCTGGTCAAAAATTCCAAACTCATATCGGATTCCATAACCAATAGCGGGCACTTTAAGTGTTGCGAGCGAATCAAGATAACAGGCTGCCAGTCTTCCAAGTCCGCCATTTCCAAGTCCGGGTTCTTCTTCCTGTTGAATCACCTTGTTGAAATCAAGCCCCAGCAGTTCTATCGCTTTTCTTACTTCATCATGAATATTAAGATTGATCAGTACGTTGCCAAGGTGAGGGCCGACAAGAAATTCAGCCGACAGGTAACCTACTATTCTCTCACCCGACTTATGCAATTTTTTCAATGATGGAATCCAGCCATTGAGCATCCGGCCCCGAAGCGTGTACGCTACAGCCAAGTACCAATCATTTAAAGTGGCTATTTCCGGAGTTCTTCCCTGCACATAATAGAGATTGTCGAGAATGGCTTCTTTAATTTCCTCCGGTGTATTTATAAAACGATCTTGATTGATGCCTTGAGTCACCTGTTGGATTTTAATCGTGTGCAGATTGTAAATTAAATGAAAGATTTTTATAATCGCCGTTGAATTAAATCGCTTCCATTTTCACCCGATTAAAATCGGGTGCAATAGATACTATTCTTTGCGAACGTATTTCTTTTATTAATCGTGATCATTTGCTTTTGTAAGATTGGAATTGACATTGGAGACAGGTGTTGCGATTACGGTATCTGTTGCAGTTGATTTTAATCGACGGCAAATTTGAATGCCAATCATTATCACCCGATTGAAATCGGGTGCAAGAGATACCATTCTGTGAGAACGCGTTTTCCTATTCATTTTGATCATTTAATTAGATAAGATTGGAAATAGGGTCAGGTGTTGCTATTACGGTATCTGTTGCAGTTGATTTTAATCGACGGCTAATTTGAATGCCAATCATTATCACCCGATTGAAATCGGGTGCAAGAGATACCATTCTGTGAGACGCGTTTTCCTATTCATTTTGATCATTTAATTAGATAAGATTGGAAATAGGGCCAGGTGTTGCGACTACAGTATCTGTTGCAATTGATTTTAATCGACGGCTAATTTGATTACCAATCATTATCGCTCGATTGAAATCGGGTGTAAGAGATACCATACTGTGAGAACGCGTTTTACTATTCATTTTGATCATTTAATTAGATAAGATTGGAAATAGGGCCAGGTGTTGCGACTACGGTATCTGTTGCAGTTGATTTTAATCGACGGCTAATTTGATTGCAATTAATATTAAAACCAATAGAAAGCGATTGAAATAAAGGCAAAGATTGGCCATCATTTTTCATCAAACAATCGCTCAAATAGTTTTATTTCATTACTGAATGATTTGGTGCGATGATGTTTTACCTGATTCTTAATGTAGTTCCGAACGCGTTTCAAATTGGACTCACTAACTGAAATTGCATAATAGTCATCTTGCCACTCAAAACATTCCTTTGCAAAATTGCCGTCGTTAATCCATTTTGATGAGCCTCCTTTCAATTGTTTTACCACATCAGCGATTGTCTGCGTTGCTTTCAACAAAACCAGGCAATGAAGATGATCATCGTATCCGTTTACCATATCAAGGTAAATATCATGGTCAACAGAATCCTTTTTTAGAAATCTCCCCACTTTAAATCTTAATCTTGATGTCAATAATGGCGTTCTGTTTTTTGTTGACCAAACAAGGTGAATCCATACTCTTACAAATGGCATAAGCAAATTTGATTTAGAGTTTGAAGATAGAATTTCATTGAATTGTTTAATCATCTTCTGCCTGGACTTAACTAGTGTTGCTGATTTTAATCGATTGTAAATTGAATTGCCTTTGAGTTACACCCGATTAAAATCGGGTGCAAGAGATACCATTCTATGAGTGCAAGAGATACCATTCTGACAGGAGGTATTTTTTTTAATCTTGGTCATTTGCTTTTATAAGATTGGAATTGACAATAAGGTCAGGTGTTTCGACTACAGTATCTGTTGCCGTCGATTTTAATCGACGGCTAATTTGAATGCCAATCATTATCACCCGATTAAAATCGGGTGCAAGAGATACCATTCTGTGAGGACGTATTTTCTTATTCATCCTGATCATTCGATTTTATAAGATTGGAATTGACATTGGAGACAGGTGTTGCGACTACGGTATCTGTTGCCGTCGATTAAAATCGACGGCAAATTTGAATGCCAATCATTATCACCCGATTGAAATCGGGTGCAAGAGATACCATTCTGTGAGGACGTATTTTCTTATTCATCCTGATCATTCGATTTTATAAGATTGGAATTGACATTGGAGACAGGTGTTGCGACTACGGTATCTGTTGCCGTCGATTTTAATCGACGGCTAATTTGAATGCCAATCATTATCACCCGATTGAAATCGGGTGCAAGAGATACCATTCTTTGCGAACGTATTTCTTTTATTAATCGTGATCATTTGCTTTTGTAAGATTGGAATTGACATTGGAGACAGGTGTTGCGACTACGGTATCTGTTGCCGTCGATTTTAATCGACGGCTAATTTGTCTGACAATCATTATCACCCGATTGAAATCGGGTGCAAGAGATACGATTCTGAGAGGACGCGTTTTATTATTCATCTTGATCATTTGGTTTGATAAGATTGGAATTGGTAATGGAGCCAGGTTTGGCGACTACGGTATCTGTTGCAGTTGATTTTAATCGACGGCAAATTTGAATGCCAATCATTATCACCCGATTGAAATCGGGTGCAAGAGATACCATTCTGTGAGAACGCGTTTTCCTATTCATTTTGATCATTTAATTAGATAAGATTGGAAATAGGGCCAGGTGTTGCTATTACGGTATTTGTTGCCGTTGCATTTATTCAACGGCTAAATGATTTTTCATCGATTAAAATCAAGAGTCAGATAATTTTTTTCCGAAAAATAATGATGTGAAATACACGTATAAGAAAACAGGAGACCTCTCACTTCAAAAAATAATAAGTTTATTTGCAGAACCATTTAAGCACTCGTATATGAAGGTTAAAAGAATGAAATTAATTATTTGTCTTGCGATACTCTTTGCGATGTACATGCCGTCATTGAAGGCGCAGTTCACGACCAATAAAGAAATTGGCGAAAAGAACAAGGCGCATATGGACAGTGTAAGTGAAGTTTTGTATCCATACATACTGCCTATCTGGGGTGAAAAAGCGACACAGAAAGGATTCAAACTACAGTATTCTGCAGGCCTTAGCCTGAATTATATTGGTCAAAATTCTGATCTTATAATCAATAACCTGATGGTTGGATTCAATAACGGCGAGATGTATAATCTTGATGAGATCATCCGTTTCAATTCGGCTGTAGCCACCACGAATGGGATCAATCTGCGGCCTGATTTATGGGTGCTTCCTTTCCTGAATGTCTATGGCATTCTCGCGAAATCAAAGACGTCCACCTCCATTGATGCAGGTGTTTACATCCCACAGAACGATAGTACCTGGACGGAAATTTTTCCGCTCAGCGCGAAAGCTGAGTTTGATGCTACCACACTTGGTTTTGGTATCACACCAACTATCGGAGTGGGCGGTTTCTTTATGATCTTTGACATGAACTTTTCATGGAGTGATATTGACGAGCTTGAAAAGCCTGCTTTTGCTTTTATCTTCGATCCCCGGTTCGGAAAAAATTTCGTGATTAAAAACGACATGAACATTGCTGTATGGACCGGAGCATTCAGGGTAAAAATAAATTCAGGCACATCCGGATCCATTAACCTCAGCGATCTTTTCACCTTTGATGATGCAGAGGAAAAAATTGATGAAGGCTATGCAAAAGTTGAATCGGGTCAGCAATCTATTGATGACTGGTGGGGTAGTCTTACCGCACTTGAACAAAAAAATCCGGTAAACATCGCGAAATATGAAACTTCAAACCAAGCGCTGCAAACTGCCGGTAATATTCTTGCTACCGCCGATGTAGCTGTTAATACCATCAGCACCTCCACGATTCAATATTCGCTTAATAAAAAACAAAAACAGATGTGGAATTTCACTATTGGTTCTCAATTCCAGATCAACAGGCACTTTATGGTAAGAGCCGAAGTCGGATTTCTTGGGTCACGCACACAATTGATGGGTGGTTTACAATACCGATTCGGACTTTGATTTTATAAGGACAATGTATGCGATTGAGTCCGCGATGTAAGAAATTTTGCTTCATGCACAAGGGTCTCTATTTTTTATTTTTGAACCTGTAATCAAACAACCCAAATGAAACTTTCCAACGATCAGCATTTTCTCCAATCGCCAAGAACATTGATTGATGAAATACGTGATGCTCACAAAGTGCAGGCGGATTTGTGGCAGGGCGTATCTGCTTTTGCCGAAATAAAAAACTGTGTTACGGTCTATGGCTCTGCACGTTTTCGCGAAGGACACAGATACTACGAACTTGCACGGGCCATGGGAAAAGAATTGGCAAAGAATAATTTCTCCGTGATGACAGGTGGAGGACCCGGCGTAATGGAAGCAGCAAACCGTGGAGCGAAAGAGGGCGGTGGCGTTTCGCTCGGTTGTAACATCATACTCCCTTTCGAACAGGCACCAAATCTTTACGTAGACAAGATGGTGTCCTTCGAATTTTTCTTCACCAGGAAAACAATTCTACGTAAAAATTCAGTTGCCTATGTACTCATGCCAGGCGGATTCGGAACGATGGACGAAATTTTTGAAGTGCTTACACTCATTCAAACGCATAAGCTTCCACCGCGCCCTGTTGTTTGTCTTGGGAAAGATTATTGGAAACATCTCGGTACTTTCATTCGTGAAACAATGATCAAAGAGCAAACTATTTCCGAGTCTGATCTTGATCTTGCATTCATTACAGATGATCTTGTTGAAGCGGTGAACCATATAAAAAAAATGCTGGCGCAGGAAAATGCTTTGCAGGAGGAAATTGCGGAAGATTGAGGAATGAATTTTCGAACAGGAATTCAAACCGGATTTCAACTGTACCAATTTGCTAACCTTTTCACTCTTCAAAACAACCACCACTCTGCCCTCACACCAATATATTGTCCCCATTTCACATGACCAATTTCCTGCAGAAAAGGTGAGTATAGATTATCCGAAGCAAACTGATTGTATTTCGCGATAGAATAGATAAAGCGAAATTGTGGACGGGCCCATGGATCTGCCTTCGCTGTGGGAACAAGTGTGGGCACAATTGAAAACTTAAGCATCGTTGCTGCCGCTTGGTCTCCATCTGTGCGGCTGGCATAGTGTACTTCCGTCAGCAGGTGAAACCACGTTTTGATGTACCAGAAATTTCTTACGCCAACGGCGTATTCGCTCTTACGATTGAAAATTTCACGGCCGAAATAATCAGGCGCTTTATTAGTGCTCTCAGCAGCGCCATGACTTTTAGTGTAAATCGCATATCCATTTAAGCTGTACTTCGGACTTATGTTTAACAAAATATGTTCTGTAAGACTCAGGCAATATGCATCAGCAAATTTATTGGTTGAAAGATCAGGCGCGCCGTATGTCAGCCACGTCCTTGAGTTACCACCATCATCTCCGTTGGCGATACCATATCCAAATCGAACAGATGACTGGTTGAAAGAACCATTTTCTTTCGTACGAATGTTGATGACATGCTTAACACCAACCACCCAGCCACCTGCTGTTGGATAATTTAATGTTGATACCGTATCCTGTCTGCTTGCATCAGCCAGGCGATGGTATTCTCCCAACAACTTTATTTTTTGTTTAGCGCTGTCAAACGGAAGCAGTTGTTCAAGAATGAGCATGCCTCTGTTGCGCAAGCCAAGTCGTTCTGTTCCATCTATGATGTTGACATAAAAATTGGGAGGCACTGAACTGTTGGTATCCACTACTCCCGGAAACAGGATGGAAAAAGTCGTGTTTTTGAAGATGACGCCCACACCCTGGCTACTGTGATCATCGAAATAAAAATGATCCGCTATGTGAATATCATCGCCGCGGAAAAACTTAGCGCCAATCCATACGCTCCAGTCTGATCCCTGAATGTGATTGGCTTCCGCATACAATTCAGGCAGGGCAAATGCAACGCCTCCGTATGCTGTGCTGGAAACATTTCCAATCAATTGACCTTTGCCGCTGTACATGGCAACTCTTGCCTGCACATTAATTATTGTAGTATCATGCCCGTTACTCACCGGTTTAAAATGAAGTGCGCCAATCAACTCCACATAATCTGCCTCCTCCATTCTTCCACCGATGGAGCCCATGCCATTCAGGTTGAATGATTTCCCGATGTTGCCTTCTATCTCAGGAGAAAATCCTGCACCAACACGTCCGTAGGAACCAAAGGAGAATAGTTTATTGCTGATGGTGGTTTGTGCATTCACATCCGACAGCAACAGCAGAAAAATTGCCAAGGGTAATCCCGGTAAATAATATTTCATAAGAAACTTTTTAAAGTTCATGTAAGAAGAGGAAGACCATCTCAAAGATAAAAGAGAGGATTAGTTTTATCATCTTTGTTTTTAATGAATCAGTCATCTACATGAAACCGGAAATAAAGTTGCTTTTCCTGCATCCTTTCAGAACCGCAGAATTAACCGCGAGATGAATTCCCTGACTGTTTCCATGTTGCCTTATTACCTGAGCATTGCATCTATTATCGCATTCGCTATCACAGGGGCGCTTGCTGCTATACAGTCGAAGAAAGAAATGGATATCATTGCCGTAATCATTCTCGGTGTAGTGACTGCTGTAGGCGGAGGAACTGTACGGGACCTGGTTTTAAATCTTCCCGTATTCTGGGTGCAGGATCCATTTATGCTGGTAGCAGCAGTTGGTGCTTCCGTGGTCACTTTCTTTTTCCGCTCCGCTATCAGGAAAAGTTTCTCACTGCTTCTTTATATTGATGCACTTGCCAATGCTTTATTGCTCATGAGCGTAATGAAAAAAGTTTTCGCTGCAGGATTTCCATGGGAGATTGCCGTAACGAGCGGAGTACTCACAGCTATTGGTGGCGGACTGATCCGTGATGTGTTGACCGGAAGGGATAACTTGCTTCTTTCCCGGGAATTGTATGCAACGCCCATTCTGGTGGGAGCACTGCTCTATGTTGCACTGCTGTTTATTATTCCTGATTCTACTGCACTGCAATTGATCATTGTGATTTTTGTTTTTCTTTTCCGGGCGGCTGCGATCCGGTTTGATCTTTCATTGCCGGGGTGGCTGATTGCAACAGAAAATAAACAAGAATAAAATGTGAAGCAAAGATTGATGCTGCCCGAAGAATATTCAATATTGACGCTGCCTTTCCCTTTGACGCTTACCTTTAACGTGATAACAATTTTACCAAATCCATGATCCGATCATTTCTCCGCCATCCGCTTGTTTACAATTTGCTAATTGTTCTGGCGACTTTTGTTTCTTATAAAATTGCCAGGTCCGGAATCATCTATCCTTTCAGTCGCCAATTTATTGACGTGCTCATTTTTGTCTCATGTGTGGTTCAGATTTTTTACTTCGTTGTATTTTCTTTGCGTAAACTTTTTTTCAAAACAGGGTTAAGTCTTTCTTATGGAAAAATCCTTATCAGAATCTGCGGGACGATACTATTTATACTATTGACCTTCACGGTCAACTACTGGTGTCTTTTTGATAATAACCCATCCGCAATTTCAGGGCTCAGTAACTCATCGCTCTTCCGGGAATTACTCGATATGTTTTATTTCAGTTGCGTCACCTTTGCCACTGTCGGTTACGGAGACATTCTGCCCGAATCCATGGCTGCAAAAAGCTGTGTGATTCTTGAAATGGCGACTGCATTTTTCATAGTAGTGTTCATTTTGTCCAATGTCAGCCTTATCATGAATTCGGTGAAAGAAAACATGGCTGATGAATGAAGGTGCTTTCATTGCAGCTTACAAAAGGAAATCCTTCCTGCCTTCTGATTTGACAAGACTGATTTTTTTGACAGAAGTATTTCTACCATGACTGAAGAATGTAATTTCCGTTTTCAAACAGACAAAGCTATTATTCATGCCTTCCGCCAGAATTAAACAAGGAGTTGTTTGCTTGCAGTAATAGCAGTCCTGGCATTTTGCTACATAGTATATGATCCTTTTTCCCGGTAACCTTCTTCGACAGTTAGTAATACAACCGGTGGGAAGATACAATGGACACATTGTAGAAATACTTTTTTATGAAATTTATTTTTATGTTATAAAAAATTAATGCGTGCTGCAAAAAATATGCTATCTGTCACATCATATTTTTTTTTCAGCGTGATATTCAAACCTGATCAAACACGCTATAACAGTCCCCGTTTTTTAAAAGCGGTTGAAATCATCGCGTAGCTTCCTGCTTTAATATTTTTTAGCAGAGCTCTGATTAAATTCCTACATTCAAAGTCACAAAACCCATATTTATGAATTCTTCACATCCACAGGATACTGCAAATAACAGCTCCACCAGAAAAGTATTCGATATAGTCCTTCGCCTCATAGCGCTGGCCTTTTTACTCTATTGGTCTTTTAATATTCTTGCACCATTTGTTCAGATTCTTATCTGGTCCGTCATTTTTGCAGTCTCACTCTATCCGGTTTTCCTGAAGCTGAGTAAAAGAATGGGAGGAAGCAAAGCATGGGCAGCTACCTTAATTTCATTATTGCTGCTGGTGGTGATCATTGCTCCTACGGTGTGGCTGATGTCCTCGACAGCAGATGATATTATTTCCTTTCGCGACAAGGTGAGTGTAGATGGATTTGCTATTTCACCCCCGCCTGAGAGTGTAAAAAATATTCCGCTCGTGGGAAGAAAAATTGATCAGTTGTGGACGGATGCCTCACAGAATCTGAGCGGGTTTGCACATGAAAATAATGACCGGCTTAAAAGTATTTTATTGGGCATAATCGGACTCATCTCCTCTGTCGCAAAGGGAATACTTCTTCTCTCAGGCGCCATCATTGTAGGTGGAGTTTTAATGTGTTACGGTCAGCAGACAGGTGTCTATGTAAAGAAATTCTTTATCCGTTTAGCGGGCAAGAACGGCGAAAGCATGGCAAGCGTTGCTGAAGTAACCATACGAAATGTAACGCGCGGCATTCTTGGCGTGGCTGCTATTCAATCATTGCTTGCAGGAATTGGAATGGTGGTTTTCGGAGTGCCGCTGGCCGGATTGTGGACGATGCTTTGGTTGATTCTCGCTATCGTGCAGATTCCTGCACTTCCCGTTGCTGTGGGTGTTATCGTTTGGGCGTGGAGCAATGATTTATCTACAGGAATGGCCATACTGCTCACGATCTGGATGCTGGTTGCAGGATTGATTGATAATGTGCTGAAACCAATCATGCTTGGTAAAGGCGCACCGGTTCCTATGCTTGTAGTTTTTCTCGGCGCCATCGGCGGATTTATTTTCTCCGGTTTTACCGGATTGTTTACAGGAGCCATTGTGCTGTCGCTTGCTTATAAGTTGTTTATTGAATGGTTGCATGAGACAGCTATGGTAGAATGATTCAGTCTGCTTGGTAAAAATTGAAAATATGGTAACTGAACGACCACAGACCATTCAAATCTTTCTACCACATGGAAATCCTACTGGTATTAAGATAGCTGATCTTACAAACAGAATGATTGTTGCTACACTCATTCCACGAAAAAACTTTCCGAGGCAGGTGCAAATGGTTGGACTGAATGGAAAAATAAAGTTGGTAAAAAAATTGATTTGCTTTATCGTATTGAAATTCCGGAATTACTTCCAAAATAATAACATAATTGTTGGCGAACGCTTAAGCCCTAAAGGAATCTATTCTCTTTAGATTTTCCGGCTCTTTAACTTTTGGTTATAAACTTTCCTTTCACGTATTTTAACAATCGTATTATTGCTTAAATCATCACCATGCAAAAAGGAATCGTACTATTCGATGTACAGGATTTTCTCTACCAGGGTATGGACAAAAACAATCCTGATGTTGCACTGATCAGCCAGAAGCAAATGGAGACTATGAACATGATCAACACCAAGTTCATGATGGAACGGCAATGAAGACTGGAGAGCAATATTCCTATTCCGGTGGTGGAGCTTTTTCTTCCCACAGGTGATGGCTACTATCTGCTTACCACACCTGACCTTCCATCCATTCTCGACATTGCACATTGCCTGCTGGCTATTCTGCATTCGGGTAACATCAATGCTTATAGCGTGGCGCATGTTGGCGATGTGATTATCCTCACTGACCTTAGCGGAAGAGAAAACGGAACCGGGTTTGAATTGGGACTGGCTTCAAGATTACTGAGCATCAGCAAGGAAACAGGCAGACTGACATGCTCCGCAAACATCGTAAACGGCTGGATGGAGAATGACTTTTTCGAATTGAACGATGAATGGAAGTCAGCCACTGCCAAAGATGGCGTTGTATATAAATGGAAAAATTCTGCTCCCAAAAATTTTGAAAGTACAGCCGCGAGGTATTCATAACGCTGTGGTGTAATAATTACCGGGCAGAAGTAAATCAACGTCACCATGTGGCATACCGGACAATACCAACTGTCTAACCAGCATGGTTAAAATATCTGAGCAAGTAATCCCCCGAAAAATCAATTCTGTATCTCTTCTTTATTAGGTTTGTGTTTGATCCAAAAACTACCGGATTAATTTTATTGGATGGAAACTGAAACACCTGATAATACAAATAAGCGGACGCAATTAAAACAATCGCAATCAACAACGGTTAACGGATGGAAGCGTTGGGTTCCCGGCTTGCAGACTCTTTCAAGTTATAAAACTTCGTGGTTAACAAGTGATTTAATAGCGGGCCTGGTACTCACTACTATGCTGGTGCCAGTTGGTATCGCCTATGCAGAAGCGTCTGGTGTTCCGGGCATCTATGGTCTTTACGCCACCATCATTCCACTCCTTGCTTATGCGCTGTTGGGTCCAAGTCGTATTATGGTGCTGGGGCCGGATTCATCACTCGCTGCAATTATTCTAGCAGTGGTGTTACCGATGTCTGCCGGTGATCCTTCCAAAGCGATTATTGTTGCCAGTATGATGGCAATTGTTTCCGGATTAGTATGCATTCTTGCCGGCGTTTTCCGTTTAGGATTCATTACTGAATTGCTTTCAAAACCCATCCGTTATGGCTACATGAATGGTATCGCACTTACAGTATTGTTGAGTCAGATTCCGAAGATGTTAGGATTCTCGATTGAAAGCAACGGACCGTTGCGCAACATCTATAGCATTGGAGAATCTATTCTTGATGGAAAAACAAACATTACTGCTTTTCTCATTGGCTTTGGCACATTAGTACTCATCATGTTACTCAAGCCCTACAAGCGCATTCCCGGAATTTTGATCGCGGTAATAGGTGCAACCATCGTAGTAGGATTATTTGGGCTTGACGAAACGGCTGGAGTGAAAGTGCTCGGACCGCTTCCACAGGGTTTACCATCATTCAACATACCATGGGGAATTAATTGGGACGAACTTCAAAGTATTATCATTGGTGGCATTACGGTAGCAATCGTTTCTTTTGCTGATACAAGTGTCTTATCACGTATTTACGCTTCAAAAACAAAAACTCATGTTGACCCGAACCAGGAAATGGTCGGCCTTGGTGCTGCCAATCTCGCTGCCGGTTTTTTCCAGGGATTTCCTATCAGCAGCAGTTCTTCCCGCACACCGGTTGCTGAAGCTTCTGGTGCAAAGACGCAACTCAGCTCAGTGGTGGGTGCCGTTGCAGTGGCCTTGCTTCTGTTAGTAGCACCTGATCTGTTAAAGAATTTACCTAACAGCGCATTGGCGGCAGTGGTAATTTCCGCGGCCATCGGACTTTTTGAATTTGATGACCTGCGTAGAATTTACCGCATACAGAGGTGGGAATTCTGGTTATCAATTGTCTGCTTTTTAGGAGTGGCCATATTCGGTGCCATCCCTGGAATATTGATCGCAATTGTGATCGCCGTAATAGAATTTTTATGGGATGGATGGCGTCCTCACTTTGCTGTATTAGGACGTGTGGATGGACTTCGTGGCTATCATGACATTACCCGTCACCCGGAAGCACGTTTGATTCCGGGACTCCTGCTGTTCAGGTGGGATGCACCTTTATTTTTTGCCAATGCCACACTTTTCCAGGCAGAAATTTTACAACAGGTTTCAGATTCACCAAATTCTATTAATCGCATCATCGTTGCAGCAGAGCCTGTGACAAGTGTGGATATCACCTCTGCTGATATGCTAACAGAACTGAAAAAATCATTGGATGCAATGCAAATAGAATTACGTTTTGCAGAAATGAAAGATCCTGTTAAAGATAAACTCAAACGTTTCGAGTTAATACAAATCCTCGGTGCGGATATTTTTCATTCAACTATCGGCGAAGCGGTTGATGATTATGTTCATCAATATAACATTGAATGGAAGCATTGACAAGGATGCACAGACTTTGAACAAAATGGTTTCGTACAAACGTGCCATGTGCGCTCAAAACAACAAGTAAATGAAAACACATAGACTCCTGCTCCTGCTTTTCATGCTGAATTCAATAGTTTCATTTGCACAAAACACTCTTTTATATGCAGACTCAGTCAGAAAGTCAAGCAATATTCCGGAATTAAATTATGCTGTTGTAACAGCAGATTCTATTTTAGAAATGCAGGCACTCGGGCATCATTCCGTTGACTTAAATGATACAGCAACTTTAAATGACCGGTTTCATATTGGCTCCAATACCAAAGCAATGACTGCTTTTATAATTGCCAAATATGTCGAAAAAGGATGGCTGAAATGGGATGATAAATTTTTTGATGTATTCCCTCAGTGGAAGGAAAATTCAAGGCCGGAATATTTCAATATCACACTTCAGGACCTGCTTTCTCACAGCGCTTTTATACAACCTTTTCAAGGATTTAATGATCCGGTAATTCCGGATTTTAAGGGGTCAAAAAATCAAAAAAGAGAAGCGTTTGGAAAATTTGTATTATCCCTGGAACCCGTTAAGAATGACAGCGTGCATTCATTTACGTACTCCAATGCAGATTATACATTAGCCAGCCTGATGATAGAAAAAGTTACCAGGAAGACCTGGGAGCAATTGGTAAATAAAGTCTTTAATAAGGATTTAAAGCTCGATGTTAAACTTTCGTGGCCTGAAAATCAAAAAAGAAAAGATACGTGGGGACATTCTTTTGAAAATGGAAAATTAACTCCGGTGCCATCGAATACCGGATTCCATTTGGATTATACAGAGCCGGCAGGAGACATCAACATGAAGCTGACTGACTACGTAAAATTTATACAGCTTAATCTTCAGGGATTAAACGGTGAAGACAATTATTTAAAAGCATCAACCTATACTTTTATCCATAAGGGCATTGCAGGTTACTCACTTGGCTGGTATAATATTTACGAGAACGGAAAAGAATGGTCAACTCATTCCGGTACTGCAGGCACTTATTATGTTTCGGCACACATAGACCGGCTAAACAATAAGGCCTATATCATTTTTACGAATTCATTTAATGAAGAAACCACAAATGGAGTTCGCCTATTGATGAGAAAGCTAAAATCAAATTACGGAGACTAAAACTCCGGGAGAAACATGCTGTGATTGCCTGATTGAAAATGAAATGCCGGTTTTATAAAACAGGATTCCATATCCTTCTCATATAAAAGTTACGTTCCCTGTAGCTACATCATACACAGCGCCCACTATTTTTATCTCCCCTTTCTTATCCATATTCCGCAAAACCTCACTGCGGCTGCTGATTTCTTTAACGACGAGTTGAACATTCTTCATCGTCACAGCATCAAGGTATTCATGGTTGTGAGAATTTTTTTCTCCGTTAAAACTCTGGCAACTGTCAACAGCCGGCATAATGTGAGCAAGCATTGCAGTGATGTTTCCGAGCTTTACATTATCGATGGCAGAATGAATGGCGCCGCAAGAAGTATGACCCAACACCACAATTAATTTTGCTCCGGCCACTTTGCAGCCGTACTCCATACTGCCGAGAATATCTTCATTCTCAATATTGCCTGCTACACGGGCAACGAACACATCACCAATGCCCTGATCAAAAATTTCTTCTACCGGAACGCGCGAATCAATGCAGGAAAGAATTACAGCTTTCGGATATTGACCGCTGGCAGATGATTGTACCTGCGCCGAATATTTACGCAACGTAAGGCTGTCTTTCACAAAATGTGTGTTGCCATCTTTCAGCATTTGCAGCACGGCATCCGGAGTGAGAGCTGACTGCTCCTCCCGGGTCAATGTTTTTTCTACCATCGCTCCTGCTGATGGCGGTTGAACTTTTGTGGAATCTGTTTGTCCTGCTTGTGGTGTGGAAGAATTGTTGCAGGAGGAAAGCAGTACTGCGATGCAAATGATGGGAAGAAATAATTTCATGTTTTTTGTTTTGAATAATCATGTTTTTAAGAGCGTAAGATTATTGTGAAAGTTAGGAGAATTCCTTTTGATTGAATAGTGAATAAGGATTACCTCAGGAATAGATTATGCTCATATAGTTCGCATTTTAAAATCCGATGCTATTAACCCGGAATTTTTCGCGGAGAACAGTTAATTATGCATTTTCTCTAATAGTCCTGGGACAAAAGTCATTTTGCTATCTTAACATGATAGCGGTAATCTCTTCCGGGAAAATTTGAATCATTAAGATGAAAAAATGAAACCTGTTCTTATGAATAAAACTAAAGGAAAAATTATTGCTGCCTTTGGAGTCTTCGCACTCACCTTCCTGTTTATTGGTTGTTACGGACAAACTAAAAGCGATAAAATTGACCAACTGATAAATACCTATGCTAAATATGGACAATTTAATGGCTCTGTATTAATTTCAGAAAAAGGGGAAATCATTTATAAGAAAGGATTTGGACTTGCCAATGTGGAATGGAACATCCCCAATCAACCTGATACCAAACATCGCTTAGCGTCCATGACTAAACAATTTACGGCCATGCTGATTTTGCAACTGGTTTCAGAAAATAAATTGAAACTGCAGGTTCCGATCTCTGCTTATCTGCCGGACTACCCTAAAAAAACCGGGGACATCATCACTATTCATCAGCTGCTTACACACACTTCCGGAATTCCGAATTACACGGATTTTGCCAGCTACAGAGATATAATGCGTGATCCTTACCGTCCGGAGGAACTGGTGGATCTTTTTGCTGACTCGTCTCTTCAGTTTACCCCTGGTGAAAAATTTTCGTACAGCAATTCAGGTTATATCCTGCTGGGTTTCATCATTGAGAAAATTACAGGAAAAAACTACGAGCAGGTACTACAGGAAAAGATACTTACGCCGCTTAAAATGAATAATACAGGCTATGATCACGCTAACACTATTATAAAGAACAGGGCTTCTGGTTATTACAAGGTTGGCAACAATTTTCAAAACGCCGGCTATATTGATATGTCAACTCCATTTGCTGCCGGAGCAATTTATTCAACAGTGGAAGACCTCTACCTGTGGGACCAGGCGCTGTATACTGAAAAACTTCTTCCTGATAAGTACAGGGATTTATTGTTTGGAAAATACATTCCGGAATCTGAGCGAAGTTACTATGGTTATGGTTGGAGCATTGGTGAAATGCCGGTTGGTAACACTAAGGAGCAGCTACAAACAATAAGTCACAGCGGTTTCATAAATGGCTTTAATACGCTGATTACCCGTATTCCATCGGATAAATCATTGATCGTGTTATTAAGCAATGCCGGAGGCGCTCCGCTTGATCAGATGACTATTGCTATTAATGGCATTCTTTATAATAAGCCATATAACTTTCCTAAAAAGTCAATTGCTTATTCGATGATGGAGGTGATAGAAAAAGACGGCATAACAACTGCACTTTCCTATTTTAAAGCAATCAAAGATTCAGACAGTTATTACCTCAGTGAAAGTGAAATGAATGATGTTGGCTATCAATTGTTGCAATCGGGTAAAGCCAAAGAGGCAGCAGCAGTTTTTAAACTGAATGTTGAAGCATATCCAAATTCATTTAATGTGTATGATAGTTACGGGGAGGCACTGATGGCTGTGGGAAATAAGAGTGAGGCAATTGAAAACTATATGCAATCTGTAAAATTAAATCCGGGCAATGAAAACGGCTTGAAAGTATTGAGAGCGCAAGGAATAAATACGGATACCTTAATCATAAAAGTTTCTATAGAAGAATTGAAATTACTGGAAGGTGAATACCTGGTAACAAATCCTGCATCGGAAAGTGATAGCAAGTGGCAGATTGAATTTGAGGTAGTGAATGGAGTACTGTATGGAAACGACCGCGGCTACCGCTACAAGCTGGTTCCCGTTGGTGATAACAAGTTTAGGAATCCGGATGATGGAGCATTATTGGTATTCGATACCACAGACAAGGATGCGATAACGCTCCTGCTTTTTGGAAGATTCAAGTTCAGGAAGGTGATATGATAATGGATATATGACGATTATAGAATTACCATGTCACAAAAATGTGATCTTTTTGCAAATTCCATAGCCAAGGTTAATAGGTAAAGAGAAGAGAATTAAATTACATGTACCTAAATCTTCTGATATGGAAACCTCTTCCAGCAGCTCTTCAAATCGAAATGCATTAAAAAGAAATAAGCAGAAAAAACTCTCCACTCATATCGACATGACACCAATGGTCGATCTGGCATTTCTGCTAGTGACCTTCTTTATTTTGACCACTTCCATGGCTAAGCCAAAAGCGATGCAAATTGTAATGCCTTCAGAGGGAAACGAAAGTGATTCGCGTAGTTCTGAAACGTTGAGTTTACTGATTGGACACAATGCAGTATCCTATTATTACGGAATGGATGTTTTCACTCATCAGGAGATCAGATGGAGTGAATTAAGGGAATTCCTGGTGAAGAGCAACCAGCGAATCCGGAATTTACAACGTGAAAAAAACTGGAAGGAAAATGGTGTGATGATTTTAATAAAGTCGATGGACGATTCTAAATATGGTGACCTGGTGAATATGCTCGATGAAATAAAAATTGCCCGGATTAATTCCTATGCAATCATGGATCCAAGGCCGGAGGAAATAGCAGCCATAAAAAAATGAATGTTTTTCTTCCCTGCAGCAAGCGTTCACTTGTGATATTAGTTTGTGCTCATCCGTCTTTTGAGTATAACTGTCTAGGAACGCGGCCTCAATAGTTTTTGTGAAATTATCAGGGTTTTCGTTTTTTATCGCTGAAGTATTTGATGTTTACGTAATCGAGCTTAACACCATAAACATAATTCCCAGAGATATCAAACACCATTTTCCTCAAAGGACTTAGGGAGTCGTTGCATTATACTTTTAGTTTTTTAGTCCTGCGAAAGTCAGGTCCAGTTTTTCTCCCAACAGCTACTGAAAGAGATAACCCGCTTTCTAAGTTGAAAACTAAATGTTTTCTTTGTGGTCTCGACATGAAAACGCTAATTGTTCTTATCATTTTCATTTTCCCGGAGGCATTTTCCCAAAGCGCATTTTCCCAAAACATTTCATCAACGCAGTTCGCTAATGAACTGAAATTCTCACGGCCACTGGCAAAACGATGGTCGGGTGAACTTTCGTTTTCGAGTAACTGGATGCAATCACCACCTGCCGATGGATTGTTCGATAAATATTCGCAGTGGTCAGTCGGTGGATGGGGACACAATTATATTGCGGCAAAGTGGAGGATATCATTGGGAATTTTATACTATCACAACCTGGAGATTGATGAACCCCAACAGATGAAAAGCAATGAGATCCGTTTCAGCGGTCAAGGAATTTATTACATAAAGAAGATTGGTTATACGTTCACAAACCGTTCGCGTTTAGAATGGCGCAATTTACAGGATACGGAAAGTAAATATAACAGCGTGCTTCGATTACGTGAGCAGGTGAAATTAATAGTGCCCATCAACTCAAAAATTATTCGCCAGGGCGTATTTTACGGATTCGCGTCTGAAGAAATTTTTATTAAAACACCATCAGATGAAACCGGTGATGAAATATTTGACCGCAATCGTTTTGAAATTGGAGTAGGTTATGGCATTACAAACGATATGAATGTGGAGGTTTATTATGCCAATGATTTTGTCCCGCGTGATATTGATGAGGTCAATTCCATCTTTAACATTGATTTCAGCTTCCATAACCTCATACCGAATCTCAAAAAACGACTCAGTCCACCACCACCTTCAGCTCCGGATGAGTGATGCTCACTTCACTTTTTCTTCCTTTAACGATTTGATCAGGCAATCGAGTTGATCCCGTACCGCTTCTTTGTGCAACTTGAATGTGTAAGTTCTTTCACCTTCATCACCCATCATTATCTTCACCTGGATCACTTCTTCTTTTCTGAAAATGGGGATAAGCTCGTCGGCAATAACGTACAGGAAGGTGAGGGAAGTGTCGCGGACAACATACCGTGTATCGAAATGCTTTAGCACATAGGTTGAATCATTCGAGAGTGTAACCGTTAAATCATTCTTCAATTTAGTTCCGGCGGGTTTTGCCGGAAATGGCCTCGGCTTGAGCGCAAGAAAATAATTCTGCTCATCAGTAATGGCGCCCCCTTTGAGTGACTTCGACTGTGCCCAGTAAAATGGAACATAATCCACGTAGTAATACATCACCTCATCCACGCCAAGGCGGTTCTTCACTTCGCATTGACTGAATGCAATGCCAGCTGAAGCAATAAAAAGAAAAACAAGACTCCATCTTTTCATCATTACCTTAAAATTAATACACGTCATGGTTTCCAAAAAAAAATTTCGTGGTCGATCTTTTAACTACAAGAGACTAACCTGAATACGGGCTTCAAAGAATTGCACATTTCCTTTCAGATTAAACCTGTCGAGAATGCCATAACCATATATAAATTCCATTCGAAAAATTTTCGAAAGATACCAGTTAACCATGGGAGTAATACGCGTCATCTGACCACCGTGTATATAACCATTATTCAAATCAAAAGTGCCAACATGCAATACGGCCTCCCATTCTCCCGCTCCACCTTTAAACACGGATTTTTTAACAGGCACAAATCCGTAAATATTTCCGGTGGTATTGTAAGGGCGGGAAGTGTTTGTAAGGAAATAGCTTAATGTTAAGTCTCCTCCATAAAAATGAAGCGTTGCAGAATCATTTGAATAGAAATTGTGAGAGATCACCTCTGAGGCTATCATAAATTTACCGGTTCGAAAATTTATTTCACCTCCAATGGAAGTCGCGTTATTGGTCACGAACTGTCCGGTATTTATAAGCTGCGGAGTAGGATTAGATTCCGGGCGCGACTTTATTGTAAATTGATTATTTAATGGCTTGCCATACCGGATATTAGCAGCTATATGAAACACTGTGTTGGTATTCGTATTATAAACAGGTAACCATCCAACTCTTGCAATAAATTGTGAAGAATAGGTTGAAAAGGACTGTCCTTTAGATAGCAAATCAGTGTAAGCGGCAAGGTTCATGAATATCCTCGATTTCGGTAAGTAGCCAAAGTATTTAATACCATCTGCTAAAATAGGGATGGGATCTAATGCCATTTGTCTTTCATTGTTTATACCTGAATGTCCGTTCATTACCTTGATCATCGAAAAACCTTCTTTTGTTCTTCCAATGAAAATATGTCCTTTTAGTTCCGGTATTCCGATAGTAAGACCACTTTCCCGCACGAGCCATGTCTTTTCATCGCCATCATACATGTACGCAAATTTGTAAGCTATATATCTTTTGGTTTTAAGAAAACGACCGCTAAAGAGCAAACGAAAATCTCTCGTTTCATAGCTGGGAGATAAATCAAGACCAGCGGAGTCCATTTGCTGTTTAAAAACTTCGTTTTGTGCGTAAGAAGTGAAATCGCCAATATAACCGGCTCCAATTCTAAACATTGCCTCTGTGCCTACAAACTCATTGGGCGGTAAATCTTCTTTATCCTTTGCGAAGGTTGTATCAGCATCCCTGGCGTTGAAATAAAAACCATTTGTGCCATCGGGAAGACTATCGGTAGTGCCAGCCTGCGAATAACATTCATAATGCAATGACTGCATCAATATCAACAACAGTACTGTAAATCGGAACAGGTATTTCATGTAGACTATTTTTTTTATCACAATAAAAAACTGGCCAGAAGAAATCCAACACCGATAGAAACAACCGTTGCCACCATACCTGGCAATAAGAAACTGTGATTGATGACTAGATTGCCAACTTTTGTAGTGCCTGTTTTATCCATGTTGATGGCTGCAAGTAACGTAGGATAACCGGGAATTAAAAAGAAACTTCCCACAGCAGGAAACATCGGGATTAGAAAAGCAGCCGGTATACCTAGAGCTAACCCAAGCGGCATCATTGCTTTGGTTGTTGATCCCCAACTGAACATCAAAACACCAACTACAAAGATGGCAATGGTAAAAGTCCAGGGATGTGCTGCAGTGATGCTACCCAATGAATCCGCAATCACCTGTTTGTTAGCATCCATGAAAGTAGCGGCCATCCACACCACGCCGAAAACAGAGATCAATGCACTGCCCATAGAATTGAACAAGCTCGCTTTCACAATTTTCGCCGGACTTGTTCCGGTAAGAATTACCATCAGTGCAGCAGCAGAGAGCGCGATGGTTTCAATCACGGTAACCATTTTCAAAGTGCCATCTGCATTGGTATGAAAACTTGCATTGCCTGCTGCTGTGTCAGGTACTATATCAGGAAAGGTTCCGCTTAACACGATCAAAAGGATCGTTACACCAAATATTATCACCGCGCGTTTTGCTTTTTTTGTTTGAGCCGCATCAGGTGTAGATTCTTCCGACAACTGATTAATAGCTGAAGCGAATTCAGGATCTTTCATCTTCTCCAGAAAAACCGGATCGTTATCGAGTTCTTTTCCGTAACGCATCATTACTAATGCGGCCGCCACTGAACCAATGAAGCATGCTGGAATGCATATAAGCATGATGTCTGCTGCTGCTCCCGGAAAAGCGAGAATGGCAGCAAACGATGCTGTAGCTGCCGACATCGGACTTCCGGTGAGAGCCGCATGGCAGGCAATCACTGACGCACTCAATGGACGTTCAGGACGAATGCGATTCTTTACTGACACATCGGAGATAATGGGTAACAAAGAATAAATGACGTGCGAGGTGCCAGCAAAAAGGCAGAGTACATAAGATACAATAGGTGCAATGATAGTGATGCGTTGCGGATTCTTACGGATAATTTTTTCTGCAATTTTCACGATGTAATCCAAACCACCTGCAGCTTCCAGTGCTGCTGAAAGTGTAACTACGCAAAGAATGATAAGCATGATATCACCGGGCGGATCGGCAGGACGCATTCCAAAAAAGGTGACATAAATAAACACACCAACTACTCCCATTAAACCAAGAGCAATTCCCTTAAGGCGCGAACCAATAAGAATCATTGCGAGAAGAACGAGAAGTTGCAGCCAGATCATAGTTGGAAATTTTGGTTGAAGGAACTCTTATTAATTTTGTGAAATTAATTAAATACTGAAATGCAGGTTAGTGCCGAACTTCCCTCAAACCGTTTTACGGTAACTGCGAATTGCCCACAGGTTAAACAAAAGTGCAAAAGTACCAAGTGCCTTTAACTCTGTTGTGAGTTCAGCAATGCCACTTCCCTTCAGATAAACTAATCGCATTACCTGCATAAAATACTTCAGCGGATTTACGATGGTGATATTTTGCGCCCATAACGGCATGCTGCTTACCGGTGTAAACAAACCGCTCATCAGTATCAGAATCAAAACAAAAAAATACATCACAAACATGGCTTGCTGCATGGTGTCAGAATAATTGGAGATCACCAGGCCGAGACCGGAAATTCCCAATATGTAAATGGCTGCAAAAAAATAAATGGTGCTGATATGTCCTGCCGGTACTAACCCATACATCAGGTAAGCAACGCCAAAGCTGATGGTTAAAACAATGAACCCGATGATCCAGTAAGGAAGGAGCTTGGATAGGATAAATGTAAATCTTGTAATGGGTGTTACATTAATCTGTTCCATCGTTCCGGCTTCTTTTTCGCCAACAATATTCAGTGCAGGAAGAAAGCCACAAAGCATGGTAAGCAACATTACCATTAAAGCAGGAACCATGAAAATTTTATAGTTGAGTTGCGGGTTGAACCTGTTTTGCGTTACTATCTCAATGTTTGGAATTGCTGAAGACGCAGTAACCTGGATCCATTTGGTTCTTACTTCCGATGAAAAATCATTCACAATGCCTGAAAGATAGGCGCTTCCCAAACCTCCTTTTGTACCGTTTACTGTATTCGCCGAAATCAAAAGCTTTGCCTGCTGTTCACGAATCAGATCCTTTTCAAAATTCACAGGAATTTCAAGAATGATATCTGCTTTATCTGTTTCAACATTCTCCAATGCGCTCTTATAATCCGGAGATACATCTGTTAATTTAAAGTATCCGGAAGAAATTACCTTATTAACTAATCGTAAGGAGTAATCGCTGTGATCGTTGTCGACCACGCTCAGGTTTATATTTTTGATTTCAAAGTTTGCCGCCCATGGAAATACCAGTAAAACCATGAACGGAAAAATCAGGATGATTTTCGGCATGAATGAATTCCGGACAATTTGTTTGAACTCCTTTTCCAGCAAGTATTTTAACATTGTTGTTACTCCAACCGGTTTTTAAATTTTTTTAAACTGACAGTGATGATCACCAACGCCATTACACATAGAATGATTATTTCTTTAATAACCGATGATACAGCGGTTCCTTTAATCATGAGGTTCTTCATCGAAATAATAAACCACTTTGCAGGTATGATGTTGGATAGCCATTGTAACGGCACAGGCATATTTTCAATGGGAAACATCATCCCGGAAAGCAACATAACCGGCATCATGAAAGCCATGCCCGATATTAGCATGGCTGCCATCTGCGATTCTGTTAAAGTAGAAACCAATAACCCTAATGCAAGCGAAACAAAAATAAAAAGCATTGAAACTGCTATGAGCCAGAACAGGCTTCCTGCAACGGGCACTCCCAAAACAAAAACAGATAAAAGCAAAACAGTAGTAAGGTTTACGCAGGATATAATAAAATAAGGAACCACCTTGGCAAGAATAATAAGGATCGGTTTCATAGGCGAAACAAGCAGCACCTCCATCGTTCCCATTTCCTTTTCGCGGACTATGGCAATGGAGGTCATCATGGCGCATATCAACATAAGGATCATTCCTAAAACGCCCGGAACAAAATTATAGGCCCCTTTCATTTGTGGGTTGTAAAGAAATTTTGTCTCGGTCGAAATTCGGAGCGGAACACTTGATTGATTCATCAGCTCCTGTTGATACGATGCAATGATGGCACTTGCATAATTGGTAAGCGTGGTAGCAGTATTAGGATCTGTTGCATCAGCAATCAGTTGTATCTGTGCATGGCCGCTGTGCATTAAATTTTCATTGAATCGTTCGCTGAAACAAATTACCAGGCCGGTTTTTCCCTCACGGAAGAGCGTTGTAATTTGATCAGGATTATTCAGAATAGTTGAAATACTAAAATGCTCATTCGCCTTAATCCGCTCAATTATTTTTTGAGTGGCAATATCCTTTGACGGGTCGCAGATCGCCACGTTGGCATTTTTAACTTCTGTGGTAATGGCGAATCCGAATAAAATGATCTGGATAACGGGCATTCCCAGCAAAATCATCATGGTCCGTTTGTCGCGAAAAATATGGCGAAACTCTTTTAAAACGAATGCTCCGAATTGTTTCATGCTCAGTCAGCTTTACGGGTTGCTTTACGCGCAAGTTGCTGAAACACTTCATCCATATTTAACGCACTGTAATCCTGTTTCAGTTTTTTAGGCGTATCCAATGCTTCAATTTTACCATCCACCATTATGGAAACACGGTTGCAATACTCAGCTTCGTCCATGTAATGTGTAGTAACAAAAACAGTGATCCCGCTTGTTGCTGCCTCATAAATAAGTTCCCAGAACTGTCTGCGTGTAACCGGATCTACACCACCCGTAGGTTCATCAAGAAATACTACTTTGGGATGGTGGAGAATAGCCACTGAAAAAGCTAGTTTCTGTTTCCAACCTAATGGCAGGTCTTTTACCAATGTTTCCCGTTCCCGTTCAAAATTCAGTCGCTGCAGCAATTCAGTTGTTTTAATGTTGATTTGTTTTTCTTTAACTCCGTAAATTCCTGCAAACAACCTGATGTTCTCCCACACTTTCAAATCGTTGTAGAGTGAAAACTTCTGGCTCATATAGCCGATATTCTTTTTTATGCTTTCCGGATTCTTTCTAATGTCGAAGCCTGCAACACTTCCTTCTCCTGCCGTGGGTTTGCTCAATCCGCAAAACATACGCATAGCTGTGGTTTTACCTGCACCATTCGCCCCGAGAAAACCAAATATCTCTCCTTGCTCCACGTCAAACGTAATATTATCAACGGCTGTGAAATTGCCGAAGCGTTTGACCAAACTTTGTGCTTCAATTACTTTCATTGCTTATTGTTGTTTGAATTTTCCATACCAAAATCCATAAAGCAGTCTTCAATGTTTGCCTGTATTTGCTGAATTAAAATTCCATCGTGACCTTTTTCAATTAAATAGGATTCCATTTCTTTCATAGAATAATTTCCGGTATCAATAGTAACATGATGCGCATCGCCAAAAGCAAAACAGGAAATTACATGTTCGTTCATCCTCAAGTCGCTTAAAAGTCTCGGCATGTTATTGCTCTGTACAGCCCATAATACTTTTCCAAATTGATTAATAATATTTTGAGGCGAGTCAATTTTCAATATTTTTCCCAGGTTGATTAAAGCGATACGGTCGCATAAATTAGCTTCGTCCATATATGGTGTTGAAACAAGAATAGTGATCCCTTGCTGTTTCAGGTTTTTCAGCATGCCCCAAAACTCCTTGCGTGAAACAGGATCAACTCCCGTGGTAGGTTCATCCAGGAACAATACTGTTGGTTTGTGAATTAACGCACAGCTCAATGCAAGCTTTTGCTTCATCCCTCCGGAAAGTTTTCCCGCTCTTCTGTCTTTGAAGGGTTCAATCTGACTGTAAATATCTTTTATCAAATAATAATTCTCTTCAATAGTAGTGTTGAACACCGTTGCAAACAGGTGGAGGTTTTCTTCAACGGTCATATCCTGATAGAGAGAAAACCGACCGGGCATATACCCAATACTGTTGCGTATTTTTTTATAATCATTCACCACATCCATTCCATCCACAGTGGCTGTACCTTTATTGGCAACCAGCAAAGTAGTCAGCATTCGAATAATCGTTGTCTTGCCTGCACCATCCGGACCAATCAGACCGAATATTTCTCCTGCATATACACTAAATGAAACCTCATCAACAGCCACAATTTTCTTCCTGCCATACCACTTAGTCAAGCCGTGGACTTGAATTGACAATGGATAATTGACAATTGACAATGTGTCTTCGTTGTTAGATCTCATTTAATTCTTAAAATAATATTCCATTAATTTTTTTACACTGTTGGTTGTACATTGATATAAATTGAATTGACAATTGATAATTGACAGTTGACAATGTGTCTTCGTTTTTAGTTTTATTTAATTTGAAGATGATATTCCATTTATTTCTTCTTCGCTGTTAATTGTCAATTATCCATTATGAATTATCTATTATCCATTGTCCATTGATTCAGATTATCTTCCTAATGTTTTCTTCGTCGATTTTACTATGCTCATTAATAGTTTTACTACTTCGGAACAGTCATTGTGTATTGATTGAAATTCTTGCATTGATATATAATCTGTGTCTTTCAGCAACATCAACCAGTATTCGGTTTCATTCGCTTCTTTTAAAGCAATATTCATTTTGTTTAGAAAATCCGCTTTTGATTGAGCATGCTCGGCCTCACGAACTAATGCGCCAATTGGGGTTCCACTTCTCAATGTTTGCTTTGAAAGAACAAATTCCTTTTTATCAGCAACAAGAATCTTGTATAGATTCACAATTCGAATAGCGAATGAGTAAGTTTTTTTTGCAATTACATTTTCCATAGATTCAGTTACTAGTTGACAGTTGATAATTGATAGTTGACAATGTGTCTTCGTTTTTAAATTTCATTTGATTATTAAGATGATATTCCCTTTATTTCTTTTTTGTTGTTAATTGTCCATCCATTGTCAATTGTCCATTGTCCATTGTCCATTGTCCATTGTCCATTGTCAATTGTCAATTGTCAATTCTACATTGTCCATTAAAAAACCACTTCCCCATACATCCCAATCTTCAGCAACCCATCATTTTGAACCCTGATCTTAATAGCATAAACCATGTTTGCTCTTTCATCTTTTGTCTGAATACTCTTAGGAGTAAACTCAGCTTTGTTGTTGATCCAATCTATTGTTCCATCGTAGGATCTTAATTTATCGTTACCATCGTCAACATTCACTTTCACTTTTTGTCCAAGCTTAATGTTTGCAAACTGATCGTTGGTAATGTATGCTCTCAATTCAATAACCGTTAAGTCGGCAATTTTATAAAGCGGTTTTCCGGCTGCAGTCATTTCGAATGTGTTGGCATATTTAGTCAGCACGGTTCCATTAACAGGATTAATTATCCTGCATTTACGCAACTGATCTTCAACCTGCGCCAATTGCGTTTGAACTGTATTTCCCTGCTCATCGAGCGTTGTAGTAGTGGTGTGCAGCACACTTTTCTGCGCAGCAATTTTCGATTGGAGGACAGCAATTCTTGTATTCGCATCATCCAGTTGTTTTTGCGAAGCCACTTCGCCTTTCACTAAATTCTCCATTCGCTTTTTATCAATCACGGCATTATCCAACTCGTTTTGTAAAGCTTCAATTTGTGTTTTAACATCGGGCCTTCCGGAAAGAATTGCCTTCTGACTTTGCGTCAATTGCATTTTAGATAAGTGTAATTGCGTGCTGTCAATGTATCCAACCTGTTGACCTTGTTTAATCACATCACCTTCGCTGATATCAAAAGCAAGGATTTTACCGGTTGCCTCAGCCGAAATAATTGTTTCCGTTGCTTCAAAGGTTCCTGAAGCATCATGATTACTGTTCTCATTTTTACATGAAAACAACAATACACTTATGGAAAAGATTTGTAGCAAATTACTTTTCATACTGCTTTGTTTGAGATGTTCCTGTTAGTTTCCGCTGATGGTTTTATAATTGTACATACTCATCAGCAATTGCACATTGTGCAACGACTGATTGCTGCGCGCTTCACTTTCCTTGCTGATGGCATCTATTAAATCGTTCATCGGACTTATGCCGTTGTCGTATTTCAACTGGTACGATTTTTTGATGTTGCCTTTCAACAAAACAATTTCATCATCCTTGCTGATGATTGCTTTTTGTTTTTCGATTTCACTTGCTGCCTGTTTGAGTTGAAGACTATTGGTAAACAAAAATGCTTCCTGTTGGTTGGAGATTCTATCCAACTGGATTTTGGAGAGCTGCTTATTGTTGGATGATTTATAAATTCCCGCGGTATTCCATGAAACACTTAATCCTGCCACAGCTAACGAATTTATTTTTGTTGAGGCGAAATCCATTCCCGGCTCAATCAGCACTCCGGCAGCCAGGAATCCAACTTTAGGCATATTATAAACCTTATCAATTGTAGATCTCGCGCCAATTAATTCCTGTTGCCTGGCATACAAACCAAGCTCCGCCCTGTTATTGATGAGCGCTGCGTATGATTCAATCACTGGAGGCTTTTCAATCTTCACATTTTCATTCAGCGGCACACCGGTCATAAATGAAAGCATTTCAACATAACCCTTTCTTGTAAAATTGAATTCAATTTTCTTTTGCTCGATGTTTAAAATTTCTGCTTTCACTTCATCCACATCACTCTGGTACGCAAGTCCATTGTCTTTTGAAAGTTTTACTTTATCCAGGTTGCGGTTCAGGTTTTCATTCAGAATATTGAGTTGCTTTAATTGTTCATCGATCACCAAAATCCCGAAGTATAATTGATTTACACGCTCCCTGATGTTATAAAACGCCAGGTCAGTATTTGCTTTGTCAACTTCGGTACTTGCTTTCGCAATTTCCTTTTGTGCATGTGTTGCTCCGCCATCCCAAATTGCCTGGTTAATTTGACCGATACCAATGAATTGAAATTTCTCCGGCTCCGTTGGTTCTTGGCCGGGAATGTTTACAGACGGAAATCCACTTATGATATAAGCACCAATTGCATTGAGACTTACCTGCGGCAAGTAGGCTTTGTTAGCATTTGAGATGGTATACTCCAGCGATTTTGCAATCAGATCATATTGCTTGATAAGCGGATAATTTTCTTTTGCCTTTGCCTGGCAGGTATCAATATTCAGTTGCGCAAAACCATTCGTTCCGGTCATTATAAAAACGATCGCAAGCAGCATTGCGTAACCGGAATATAATTGGTGACAAGGTCGCGGTTTTATCATTTGAATAAAGTTTTATGTAAAATCACTTTGCTTTTAAAATGGCTTTTACCCAAACAGGAATCAATTTCTTCCGCTCATTCATCAGAGTGATGAACGATTTTTCATTCACCATGCCCGTCATTATCAGCATGGGTTTGGCAACAAACGGAAACACTGTCATTCCTAAAATATTGACCAGGAAATGAGCAGGATTAATATCAGCTCTTTTTTCTTTCAACTGTTTGATAAAGGATGACTGAACAATTATTTTGTCTACCGGGAATTTCTGTATGATTTCGAAATTCTTCTTTCTCAGTTCATTCAAAACGAAAGTGGGGAGGTCAGGGTTTTCAGCAAGCACATCAATATAACCTGAAACAATCAATTCAATTTTTGTTTCAAGGCTGGTCGACGGATCGGTCAGCAAGGGCACAATAACTCCGAAAAGCTTTTCAATTTTTTCCTGCATCACCAGGTCAAACAATTTCTTTTTGCTGCGGAAATAATAATTCAGCAGCGCGAGGTTGATGCCAGCTTCCTCTGCAATATCACGCGTTCGTGTAGCTGAAAATCCTTTCCGCATAAAAACCTTTCGCGCGGCAGTTTTTATTTTCTCCTCCGTATTGGTTTGAACCGATGCTTTTTTCTTTGCCACCCTTCACTTTATTAAGAGACTGCAAAGAAAGAACCTTTTATCTTTTTAAACAAGTATTTTAATCATTTGATTAAATCAAAATTTTAAACACTGATTTGAATCAGCCGGACACTTTCTTACGTCGCTTACTCTTGGACAAGCTCAGGGCAGATAAGCTCAGAGCGCGCAATATCAGGGTGAGCTTCCATATACTTTTCGAGACAAACGGTTGTGGAGTTAAAGTTAGTCCCACATAATAAATCCTCCGTTCGCTGCGGGTTTCATTTTGCCTTTGCACTTTTCCCTTGGGCAGTGAGGATCATACAGGTAATCCCAAAGTTTGAGAGAATCCTTTCTTTTACACTCAGGACACTTTACAACTTTCCTGACGAACATGCTTGTTTTCTTGTCCCGATCCTTTCCATCGTAACCTATCGTTGCATCAAAGAGGATTCCGCAGGACGTACATTCGAAGGTGCGCGTTGTAGCCACAAATCCCCGGTCGCGACCTCCGCTTCCAAAAAATTCATACGCACAGCTTGTGCATTTATATTTTCTTCCTATACCCATAAGCAACACTTATACTGATCATAATTCCATTTCCTCATCCGACATTTTTAAGATGATCGGGACGCATTTTAATTCTTCAAAAAACCAAGCTCATAAACCATTGGCTGCAATTTTTCGGTTAATGACCTGTACGCTTCTTCAAAGGATTTAAAACTTACAGGAGCAAAATCGCTGCTTGCATTACGCGCCTGCAAGGCTTTTCGCACCTGGTACCAGCCCACATCGGCGCGGTTCAGTTTTAATTCATGCCTTACGGTGCGGGTATCCGTCTGCGCAAAATAGGCCTGCCATAGTTTCTTTCCTTCTGCTAAAACAAGCAGTGCTTCGGATGAAAGTTCTTTGTCTTTTAAATATTGCACCATAAAATCACTCTCAAACCTGTCGGGCGCATTTACTTCTTCTTCGGTATAAGGAATAAAATGATTGACGATGCTCCATTTTTTGCCATTCCATTCTAAGTCGTTGGCGCTTGCTGTTCTTTGCTGACGATTAAATAGCATCCAAACCAAACAATCGTTTTTAAACTCTTCACTTAATGGTTTGGAAGGCTGTAAAAATTGATCTCTATCGTTGAGCCATGTTGGTATTACAAGCCTGCGAACAGAAAATAGAATTGCACTTTGCCAAAGATTTTTATCGGTAACAAAAAATCCACCTGCGCTACCATACCCAGATGAATAAATAACAGTATGTTGCTCTGCATGCTGTAAATCGTTGCCCGCACAGTCCATACAGCCAATTGCACCATCTACCCATTTCGTTCCACGTAAATCTTTGGTGGCAGTGGCGGGAGTAACAGCATTTTTTAAGGGAATGACTTCTACTTTATTTGCCTTTGGCCGAATAATCCATTCACTCAGAAATTGGTTGATGGGTATATTAAAAAATGATTTATCGCCAATAGCATTTGCGCTTTTATTTAATACTTCGACGGATATTTCAGTAATCGAACTTTTTACGGCTGCTTTTTGATTTGATTGCCAAATTAAAAAGCCGATAGGGAATTTGCCTGTTAATCCATCGAATGCTTTGTTGTGAACAACAAACCCGCCTAAATATTTTGCGCTCCATTTCTGACGAAATTTTTCAAAGTCAGGTGCATTGATGTATTTCATTGTACTAAACATTGCAATTGTAGCATTAGGTATTTCTGTTGCAATCCTACCAATAAATTGTGTAAACAATTCATTACTTGCTTTCCCATAATCCTCCATTGCAACAGCGGCGAATTTTGTTTTTGCAAGACCGCTTTTATTTTCTGCGTCACCGACCATTGAAGTATTTCCACGATTAGTAGCCGAAGCATACGGCGGATTCATCAACACCAAAATCTTTTTCCCCGCAGCAATTGCTTTGCGCAAGCTCTCCGGTATTTTGTTGGTGAGTGTGTAATCTATTTTGCCATCGTCGGTAATGTCATCATTCAGATAATCGTATTGAAAGCGTGTGGCAGCAACACAGGTTTTGGTGGCCTTCATTACATCCACATCAGCAGTATCCAACGTGCTCATGTAAATATTGCGCGGATTGCTGTGTTTTACTTCCAGGTTGCCCACGCCGCAGCACATATCCCAAACGATGTATTCCTTCTGCCAGTTCTCGCCAAGCGTTTCGGTGAGCTTGTCGTAAGCTTTGTCCACCACATTCAGCGGTGTATAGAAAGCACCTTTAAAGCTGCGCTCGTCGAGCGGTATCAACGTATCGCGCCGTTCCAATAAATAATCGCGGTATTGTTCCTTCGGAGGGCGGTGGTAAATGGCCCAGAACTGCCGGTAGGCCTCGCGGTTGCCCAACTCAAAAAGTTTACCACCAAGCGTAAACACAGGAGAAGTGCCTTTGTGTAGTAATTGCGCAGGCAAATCATCATGCGTGCTTTGTGTGCCGTCGCTCATCACATCCGCAAAAAACAACAGGGCGTAATCTTCATCGGTCACTCCTTTTATTTCGCGCCCGATCATTGCCACCCATTTATCAAACACCTGTTTCAGGTTGTCGGGTGTAATTTGTGTGCGGATAATATCGCCTTTGGCAATCGCATTTTTTATGGTACTGATAAACTCCTCTTCATGTGTTTCAATTTTAAAGGAAACAAAATGAGTTCCGATGTAAGCGCTCACGGCATCCAAAGCATCCTGCGTGTAACCGCTGGCACTCTTGCCCCACTTGATTGTTTTCTTTTCGAGGAAAGGAATTACATCAGCGCTTTTCATAATGGCTGCCTTCTTCGTGTCAATCACCGCAAGAAAAGGCGGTACATATTCACCATCGTTAAGCGCCCGCTGCACATAGTGCATCAGTTGGGTAAACATGGCGTACGTAGAATGTTTGCTGGTGTCTTTAGCTTCAAACCATATTTCTTTGGTTTGAATATCAATCAGGTTTTTGCTGTAGCCCTTTAAGCCAAGCGCTTTAATGTAAGCGTCTTTTACATCTTCTTCGCTTTTGGCTTGTTGAAGTTTTTGGTAAAGGGACATGCTGTTTTTTAATTCTTATTTTTTATTTCCGCTGTGTAAGACATCTAATTCTTTAAGCACATCATAAGTATAATGGTATTACAAAGAAAAGAAAAGAGTTCTCTTTGTGGCAATTTCTCTTTCAACATTTGGTGCGAGATAATGCGAATGAGTTGACCGTTACTCTCCGGAACCATCGTTGCAAACATTTTTTCTTACTACCTTCATTCCATGTCATCAGAAAATCATCTTCGGCAATTAATCAGGCAAGCGGTACTGGATGTTGATCCTTCGGCAGAGATGTACCTATTCGGATCACGAGCTCGTGGTGACGCCGATAAGTTTTCTGATTGGGATGTTCTTATTCTCTCCTCAATGCAGGTAGATGAAAAAGTGAAAGATCTATTCCGCGACAAAATTCTTGAAGTGGAGATCGCCCAAGACCAAATAATTACATCCATCATCTACTCAAAGTTGAACTGGGGAAACTATTCAGTGACTCCACTCTTTCAAAACATTCAGAAAGAAGGCGTGCAGCTATGAAAAGTAATGAGGAACTGATTCAATATCGCATTGAACGTGCAAGAGAAACATTGGCTGCTTCCAAAGACTTGATTACCGAAAATTTTATTGATACTGTTGAAGGGTTGATTTGAAAATAAAATTAATTTCTTTTGCTTCACGTTCTCAATGGGACAGGCAATACCCGAAAAATCGGCACAAGTCGACAAACTCAGGACAAGCCCTTCGACAAGCCCTTCGACAAGCTCAGGACAAGCCTAAACAATTTTAATCCGAATATTTTGGCTCGTACATCTTGCTTTTTATGAAAGCACTTATGTCCTCCGGTCCTTCCACGCCTGCTAATCCGCTTTCAAATATTTTATCTGCAATCTTTACGGCTATATTATAAGACACTTTTAAAATATTATCTACACGCGGATAAATCAAACCCTTTGCAAAGTCTTCTTCCGTTACCTGTTCGGCAACTGCTTCAGCCGCGATAACAAACATTTCATTGGTCACTCTTTTTGCTTCTGTTGCAAGCACCGCCAAACCCATGGCCGGAAAAATAAACACGTTGTTGCCTTGTCCGGGTGTATATTTTTTTCCCTCGTACATAACAGGCGCGAACGGACTGCCGCTTGCGAAAATTGCTTTGCCTTTGCTCCACGTATATGCCTGCTCAGCCGTACATTCTGAATGCGACAAAGGATTTGAATATGGAAAGATGACAGGCCGGTCGTTTACTGCACACATATTTTCAATCACCTGTTGATTGAATGCTCCTCCCACAGTACTGACCCCGATGATGGCTGTGGGCTTCAGTTCTAATATTGTGTTTGCAAAATCATCTGAAGGTTCGCGTTCATGTGCAAACGGCTTTTGATATTCGGCAAGGTCATCTCTTGATTTTACAAGCAGTCCTTTTATATCAAACATCCAGACACGCTGATAGGCTTCTTCCTTACTAAGTCCATCCTTCATAAATTTATAAACGAGCATTTCAGCAATGCCAAATGCGGCCGCTCCTGCACCGAGAAAGAGAATTTTTTGTTCCCGGAATGGCTTCCCTGAAAACCTGTTCGATGTGATAATGCCAGCGGTGGCAATTGCTGCAGTGCCTTGTATGTCGTCATTAAAAGTGCAAATCTTATCCTTGTATTTATCGAGAATGCGGATGGCATCGACACCCGGCAAGTCTTCCCATTGAATACAAATTTTAGGAAACACTTCATTTACTGCGGCTACAAACTCCTCTATGAATGCATCAAATTCCGGTCCCCTGATTCTTTTTCTTTTCAGTCCTGGATACAAAGGATCATTAAGAAAATCTTCATTATTGGTTCCAACATCCAGTATTACAGGAAGCGTATATTCAGGAGGAACACCGGCACAACTTGTATACAAAGCCAATTTTCCTATCGGGATGCCAATGCCGCAAACCCCAAGATCTCCTAAACCTAATATGCGACCACCATCGGTAACAACAGTGAACCGGACATCCTTAACCGGCCAGTTTCTGAGAATATCCCTGATGTTATTTTTTGCTCAATGGAAATAAATAAACCTCTTGGTCGCCTGGAAATATGACCAAGACGCTGGCATGCTTCGCCAACTGTTGGCGTATAAATTAATGGTAAAAATTTTGCCGGATCACTTATTATTGCTTTAAAGAATAAGGTCTCGTTCGTGTCGAGGAGATTGGCGAGATAAATGTACTTATTGATGGGTGAGTCCGCATTATTCAATTGCTCGTTTACCCTCATGATTTGTGTCTCTATTGTTTCAACGGCATGTGGCAAGATTCCCTCCAGCCCATATTTCTTTCTTTCAATCAGCGTAAAAGCAGTGCCCTTATTCTTTCTCGGGTCCCGCAATAATGAATAACCGGATTTTTCCATCATGTTTTTATTTAGCAATCAACATGTTCGTGTTGTCAAATTCCTTTTTTCTAATGCAATGGATTAAAATGGTGATTGAACAATCTATTTTATTCATATTTTATTATTTTTAAATACCTTCTAAGACAAAAACAAAACCCACAAAATTGTGAGCAGCGGCCCAAGAATCCCAACCAGTATTCCTGTATACCGAAAGTCTTTTTGTTCCACCAATCCAGTACTGTATATTATCGCATTGGAAGGGCTTGATGCCAGCAATACCAAAGCGGCAGATGATGAGATGGCAACAATCATTGCCGCTTCTAACTTCAGTGCAGGAAGTATGGCCATGCAAATTGGAACCATGATGGCCGTTGCAGTGGAATTAGTCATCACATTCGCAAGCAGCATTGCCAGAAAACCAAAAATAGTGAGCAGCACTATGCTGGTTAATTCAAGACTTATCAGCATAGCAGCATAGTGTTCTAACAATCCTGTATGTTCAAGACTCAGCCCAAGCGATATGCCGCCGGCAACTAATAAAAGGGTGTCCCAGGCCATGCTGCGGACATCCTTTCCATCAAGAACACCTGTAAGCGTAAAAATAACAAGCGGAATTGCACATACGGATGCCACCTTCATTCCATGCAAAGAAGTAGTAAGCCACAAACCCACGGTTACTAAAATTACTGCAATCACTATTTTTCGATGGAGTGATGATCCTTCAGATTTTTCACTTTCATTCAGATCAGGAAAAGAAATGGGAGTCGTGTCTTTTACATACGTCTTTATTAGAACAAAGCAACTTACCACCGTTATAAATACTGCTATGGGTGTGCCGTAAATCATCCAGTCGAGAAACTCGATGGTGACACCATTATTTTGCAACGCTCCGGCAGCAATTGCATTGGCAGGCGTACCTATGATGGTTGCAATTCCACCGGCTGTAGAAGCCAGCGGAATGCCTAACAAAAGTCCTTTGGCAAAATTTCGGTTTTTATCAAGCAGTTTAATTAATGGCAACACTGCTGCCAACACCATGGAAGTAGTGGCGGTGTTGGACAACACCATAGAAACGAGCATCGTGATAATCATCACGCCTATAATAATGTTCCTTGGGTTTGTTCCTGCAATTTTCAGTGTGAACCTGAAAAGCGTTTCATCCAGCTTTGTTTTAGCCATTGCTTTTGCAAGAAAAAATCCTCCCAGCAAAAGCCAGATGATGCTATCAGAAAATGTTCTTACATAAATATCAATATTTTCAGGAGATGCATTAAAATGTTTATTACCGAGCGCGAATACGAGATAAGCGATTATAAAAAGACTGACTGCAAAAGCTGGAATGGCTTCCGTAATCCATAATCCAACAGCAAAAAATAACAGGAACAAAACATACACCTGCGAATCGGTAAAGCCAGGCTCCTTAATAAGAAGCGTTAAAATAAAAGCAACAACAAAAGTTATCAGAAATAAATAGAGAGACTTATTCTTTCCCCAACTTCCATTGGCATTTTGTTTTTCCAAATCCGTCGGTATTATCATTCGTCAACTAAATTTCAGAACATCTTTTTGAAAACAAAGAGAGACTGCTCACTCAATTTTATTTTGATAGTTACGGACATTCCCTGATTGTATTTGCAAGTATTTAAGACAATAACATTCAGCTCATTAATTCTGTCCAGAGAGAAGTTTCATTCGAAGTGGCAACATCAAACATGCTAATCCGTCAGTGAACAGCATGTTTGATGTTGACCAATTGCTGTAATCTTTAAAATACTGCCAATGGTGTAACAAATCCGATCGAAAATTTTCCTGTGGTGTAATCCACTGCTCCCAAATTAGTCTTGGAATAATCGGAATAATTATAAATTCTTCCGACCCAGTTAGCATAGAAACGCAGGTTGAGATCTTTGAACGGATAATACTCAATGGTAGGAATGTAGCCGTAAGCAACCCGGATGCTATTGTCATCACCAGGTGCATACTCATTATCATCCATCCAGTTTTCAAATTCAACCATGCCGACTAACGCAAGGTTGATATGGTAATTCAACCTGTAATAGAGATGGAGCCAATTCCCGATGTACGTTGTATTGGGTACAGCATAAGGATAAAGTTCATCCGGAATGGTTGCACTTACAATACTGGTACGGTCAAGGTCTTCCTTGTAATAGTTGAAATCGTATTCAATCGTAAACTTCTTGGATATCTTCACCTGGTTGCCCAGCGTAATGTACTGCATGTAAGTGCCGCTGGCTTCGGTGAAAAATGAATAGGACCAGATGGGTTTGTATTTGCCGTTAAATAAACTTCCGCGCCAGTTTGCTACAAATGCCAGCGGCGCTTTGCTTCCGTTATGTTAGGCTGGCTTCCGTAGATTTCATTGAAAGACTTTGTTCTCGAATTCAAAACCTGAACTGTAAACTGATGTTGGGGCGCTGCTTTGTAGCTTACTCCTACACCAGCCAGGAAATTGTCTGCATAGTCAATGATATCCGAATACTGGTAGATGTCGATCGGATTGTAATCAAATTCGTAGCCGCCCCAGTCAGCGCACAATTTCCCTGCTGAAAGGCTCCACTTATCGGTTAAATCTACACGCACCATGGCAAGATCAACAGAAGCGCTCAGGTTGTCAACAGATTGCGGTTCCGTTGTTTTGGTGAAGCGATTGCGCCAACGGAAATAAACCTTGTCTGTCACCATTCCGCGTAGCTCCACGCGAAATTGCTCCATATTGAACCGTGATCCTGTATAATCATTGTCCGTGAAATAATTTTGGAACGCGAAACGCGTGTTAGCGATCAGGCTCATATTTTTAAGCAACCCTTGTTTCTCTTCGGGAATAAGTGTTTTGTAATAAGTGGTATCTCCTACCTGACGTTCTGTTACCTGGGCTATTGAAGCCATTGGCACAAAAAGTAATGCGAGCAGAAAGATTAAAAGGTGGGTCTGTTTCATGGCTCTAATTTTTTAGGTTAACCAATATTTATTTCTGTCCTGTCATGGCAGCAGGGTCTAAAAGCTTATTTATCTGATCTTCTGTCAATAATTTCTTTTCACGTATCAATTCCAATATCCCCTTGTTTGTCGCTAGTGCTTCTTTTGCCAGCTCAGTTGTTTTTTCATAACCCAATATAGGATTAAGCGCCGTTACAATTCCAACGCTGCGATCCATGTAATGCTTGAGCACGTCTTCGTTGGCAGTAATTCCATCAATACAATTTTTTGCGAATAATGGCAATGATTTAAAAAGTATGGCTTGTGATTCCATGATAGCAATAGCAACCACGGGCTCATAAGCATTCAGTTGCAACAACCCGTCCTGCGACGCGACCGTAACAGTTAAATCGTTTCCAATAACTTTAAAACATACATTGTTCATTAACTCCGGCATTACGGGATTTACCTTACCAGGCATAATAGATGAACCGGGTTGAAGTGCAGGTAAATTGATTTCAAAAATACCAGTGCGTGGACCTGATGCAAGGAATATCAGATCGCTGCTGATCTTTGACAAAGTGACAGCAAAGTTTTTTAATGCAGCGGAGTACATCACAAATGCCTGCATGCTGCTTGTAGCTGCAACCAGGTCATGAGCCAGCACCATGGGCTTGCCAGTAATTTTCGCAAGTTGAACTGCGCATTTTTCCGCATAACCAGGAGTCGCAGTTATACCTGTACCAATAGCTGTTGCACCCATATTCTCTTCATATAAATAAGCCTCCGTTTTACGGAGCACATCAATTGCGTCATCAAGCTGATTACCAAAGCCATGAAATTCCTGACCCAGCGTCATCGGAACCGCATCCTGGCCCTCCGTGCGGCCCATCTTCAGTAGGTTTTTAAATTCATCTCCCTTTTTATGAAATGACTGAGAGAGCAACTGCGCCTGGCTTATTAACTTGTCGTTGTGTAATAACAATGCTACGTGAATAGTTGTAGGGTATACATCGTTTGTTGATTGACCCATGTTTAAATCATCATGCGGTTCTATGTACTGATATTCTCCTTTTTTATGACCGCTCATCTCCAGCGCAATGTTGGCCAACACTTCGCATGAATTCATATTGGCCGACGTTCCGGCTCCACCTTGATACAAGTCAACCAAAAACTGGTCGTGATATTTTCCATCGATCACCGCCTGGCAGGCTTTTTCAATAGCTGCCAGCTTTTCCTTCGACAATCTTCCTTCCACCTGGTTGTTGGCACGGGCAGCAGCCAGCTTTACCATGGCATATGCTCTTACATAGTCCGGGTAAAAGTTTGTTTTTACTCCGCTCACCGGGAAATTTTCCAGCGCTCGCGCGGTCTGAATACCATAATACGCATCAGCGGGAATTTGTTTATCGCCAAGCAAATCGTGTTCTGTTCTTGTTTGAGCATAGATGTCCTGAGTGAAAAATAAGATCAGGATAAGTAGCACCGGTTTTAGATTTTTCATTGTTCTTTATTTATGGTTAGAAAATTTTTATTTCCTGAAGACTGTTGAAATTTATTTATCGGACGTGTTCCAATACTTCGACAAGCTCAGGATGGCATCGCAAGATGTCACCTGAACTTGTCGAAGATTATACTGATTGGATATGATTTGCAAATCACTTCAGAAACAACTTAGTGCTTGAAGAAATAGCTCTGCAGTTGCTTTTTATCTTTTGTTTGTGTAAGACCAAGCATTAATAATATCCTGGCTTTCTGAGGAGTAAGGTCATCTGAAACGATAGTGCCCAGTTCATCATCATTAATTTCATCATGAAGAACAACCCTGCCTGATGGTGTCCGGCTTGCACGGCAAACAATAATTCCTGCTGCAACAGCACGCTTCACTCCATCCGTAAATGCCTTGTTGAAGTTGCCATTTCCGACACCTGCTATTACAATGCCATCCACTTTTTACTAATCAGCAGATCAATCTGGTCGGCTGATGCATCAGCATACATGTAAACAATATCCACCCGCGGCAGCTTGGTTTCCGCAGTTATACTGAATGGTGTTTTTCCTTCCCGCATAGAAGAGGAATAATATTCTACTTTACCATCGTAAGCCTGGCCAACTGCACCGGTATTTGGCGAGCCAAATGCATTTGTTTTTGTGGTGCTCATCTTCATTACTTCCCTTGCATCATAAATCCCCTCATTAAAACTAATCAGTACACCTCTGCCCTTGGTCTTTGGATCTATAGCTACTGTAATGGCATCGTACAGATTCTTAGGACCGTCAGCACTGATGGCAGTTGCCGGGCGCATGGAACCGGTAAGTACAACCGGCATATCGGATGGAACTACCAGGTCGAGAAAGTAACCGGTTTCTTCCTGGGTATCAGTACCGTGTGTAACCACAATACCTTCAGCTTCTTTATTCTTAATGATTTCATTGATACGGATGGCAAGCTTTTTCCAAATATCAATGGTCATGTCCTGACTCCCCACGGAAGCAATTTGTTCACCCGTAATATTTGCAATTTTTTTTACGGTAGGTATGGAACCAATAAGATCATCGATGGGAATTTTACCTGCGGTATAACCTGCCCGGTCAGACGATGCGCCCGCTCCGGCAATGGTTCCACCTGTTGCTAAAATTATTACACGTGGTAGTTGTTGTGCCTGAACTTGTGTAATCAGAATCAGGATTACTAAAATCGAAAGTAGCTTTTTCATAAATAAACTTTTTGGGTTAGGAATTTATTTGAAAGAAATGGTTCGGATTTATGGAGCGCCTTTAAAGCACCATAATACACGTTTTAAGTTTTTGCAAAAATGCGAAAAATACTACTGAGTATTGAATAAATATCGGTAACCATAGGTTTGTAATTCATCGGGCGAGATGTATTTTTTTCCGGGGGTCATGTTATACGATCTTCCTTTTGAAAGCATGCAAAAAAACATTGTTATCGGAATGAAGTCTCACACACTGCCTTAGATTTTTTCAATAAGTAACAGGTGCGTGTTCAGCCTTATAAATAATAATGTCATTGTAATTTAGTTTGGAAACTTCTATTATTACATTTTTCATTCAATTTCTTCAAACAATGAAACTCAAAGAGATCATCAAAGTATCAGACGAACTATCAGCACCTTATCGTATTACTGATGGTGAAAAATTCAAACTCAAAGACATTGATCCTGATGATACCGGCCAATTGGGTTCGGAGGATAAGCCCCGCGCAAAGGAAGCGTTGCAGATCGGCGTAGAAGCGCTTGCTACTTTGCAGGACATGCTGTATGCACAGGATCGCTGGAGTTTGTTACTGATTTTTCAGGCCATGGATGCTGCCGGAAAAGACGGTGCCATCAAGCATGTAATGAGTGGCGTTAATCCACAGGGTTGCCAGGTATCTTCTTTCAAAGCACCCACTTCAACAGATCTTGATCACGATTATCTATGGCGCTGCCAGAAGGAATTACCCGAGCGTGGCCGCATCGGAATTTTTAACCGTTCCTACTATGAAGAAGTGCTCGTAGTGAAAGTGCATCCTGAATTGATGAAATATCAGAAAATTCCTCAGGACCTGGTAGATAAAGATCTTTTTGACAATCGTTATAAAGACCTGCGCAATTTTGAAAAATACTTATCACGTAATGGTACACTTACCATAAAATTCTTCCTCCATCTTTCGAGGAAGGAACAGAAAAGAAGATTTCTTGAGCGCTTTGACAATGCAGATAAGAACTGGAAGGTTTCTTCATCAGACATAAAAGAACGCGCGTTTTGGGATGATTACATGGATGCTTATGAGAAAATGATCCAAAATACCGCCACTAAACATTCGCCATGGTATGTGATTCCTGCAAATAATAAGTGGTACACACGTGTGATTGTTGCAGCGGCAATCATAGATACCATGGCAGGGCTGGATTTACATTATCCTAAAGTCGATGATGCAAAGCTGAAAGAAATTGCAACAGCGAAGGAAATGCTGCTGGCTGAAAAGTGAACTTGATAATAGCGAATATCGATTAAAGATTTTTTTAAAAAGTAAAAACTCAGTCTGGATTGACTGAATTGATAACTGGCAGACATTTCAAAAAGCTAAAAGAGCGGAGTCATTCCGAACTTGATTCGGAATCTCGTGTAAAAAGGAAGATGCCGTAATAAATTCAGCATGACGTATCAATTTTAAGATGGCTTCTAAAATTATTCATGCACGCGAGAAATGAAATGGCCAAAGAAACAAAATTCAAAATATGGAACAACGATCAACGATTTTGAATTGAGAAATAAAAAGCTCAGCGCCTCATTAAATTCGAAAATCATACATCGTTAATCGATAGCCGATATTAGTTTTTGATGCATAATTCTGATGGAAGAATCTTCGCCCACAACAACAAAACCAATCCTGCATCACCTTCGCAATTGGAGAACACTTATTCCCATCCTCCAATGGTTTCCAAAGTATGAGAAGAAATTTTTAACCTGGGACATCATTGCCGGAATCACACTGGCCTCCTTCGTTCTCCCTGAATCAATGGCGTATGCCACGCTTGCCGGACTTCCTGTGCAGGCCGGTATTTATTGCTGCCTGGCTGCAGGATTGTTCTTCGCGGTTTTCACTACTGCAAAACAAGTAGCTGTTGGTCCAACATCAGCAATTTCGCTCATGGTGGGAACCACTGTAGCTGTTCTTTCCGGCGGAGATTTACAGAGATGGATGGCCATTGCTGAACTTACTGCATTAGTGATCGCTGTCATTTGTGTACTGGCTTATATTTTCAAGCTCAGCTCTCTAGTCAGCTTCATCAGTGAAAGTATTTTACTTGGATTCAAAGCTGGCGCGGCACTTTCAATTGCAACCACCCAATTACCGAAAATATTTGGCGTAGAAGGAGGAGGATCAAATTTTTTCGAACGCATTATTACCTTGATAAAAAACCTGCCTGAAACAAACTGGATCGTATTTGCTTTTGGAATGGTTGCACTCGCGCTGTTGCTCATTGGTGATAAACTATTTCCCGGAAAACCGGTTTCGCTCGTAGTGTTGATTGCTTCCATTGTAGTGATTTCTGTCACGTCCTTAACTTCCTATGGCATTCACATTACGGGTGCTATTCCGAGTGGAATGCCATCGATCGGCAAACCCTCTCTTCGCATGAGCGATGTGGATGGCGTGCTTGCGCTTGCGTTCGCCTGTTTCCTCATGGGTTACATTGAAACGGTTTCTGCTGCCCGCACCTTCGCGTTGAAAAATAATTATGAGATCAATCCACGGCAGGAATTACTTTCCATGGGTGCCGCGAATTTTGCAGCGGCATTTTCAGGCGGTTATCCTGTTGCCGGTGGTTTATCACAATCAACTGTGAATGAAAAGTCAGGAGCAAAAACTCCGTTGTCGCTGATTATTTGTTCAGTTACACTTGCTGTGTTATTACTTTTTTTCACAGACTTGCTCAAAAATCTTCCTGAGGTTTTACTGGCAGTGATAGTAATTCATGCAGTTGCCGGTCTCATAAAAGTGAAAGAACTTAAACGCATTTATAAACTCAGTAAGCTGGAGTTCACGGTGGCCATGATTGCTGTTGCCGGTGTACTGACTTTTGGTATATTAAAAGGCGTTATGATTGCTGTTTTAATGTCTATTGCATTTCTGCTGCGTCGCACAGCTACGCCGAATGTAGCAGTGCTTGGACGGATTGGCAATACCGTTCGCTTTTCCGATATCTTGAGGCATACTGACAATACAGAGATCGATGGCGTAAAAATTTTACGTGTTGAAGCATCCATACTATATTTTAATGCTGATCATATTTTCGCTGATATTATGCGCAAAATCAGTCTCGACAAAAACAACAATAAGCTGTTGATACTTGATTTGTCGTCTTCACCATTCGTTGATGTTTCGGGATCAAAGATGTTGCTCCAGCTTAGCAATGAGCTAAAACTCAGAGGTGTCACCTTTAAAATTGTGGAAGCTCTTTCGCAAGCGCGTGACCTGTTGCGCGCCCAGGGCATGGAAGAAATAATCGGACATATCAGCAGGAAAGTTTCAGTGAATGATATCGTGTTGGAATATGCATCAACAAATAAATAACAACTATCGTCTGTTTTTTTTAACGTTAATTGGTTTGACAAATAGAGTCGGGTTGTCTTTTGAAAAAATTATCAGTTTAATTCCTAAAAAGCCTCCACTTTTCACAAGCTACCTTCACTTGATTTAACTAAAATTTCAAGGAAATTTATTGCTAACCAAAAGTCGTGACGAAAAATCTTATAACTATTGATCCGGAAATTATGAGCAGCAGTCCTGTATTGGCAGAAACCGTATGCCTGTTAAAAACCTTTAAGATTACATATAAACCGGTGAAACATTGGAATCATTACTCGATGACTTTCCACCGGTAAAAAAAAGTCAGACAGTAAAAGTGCTTGATGTAGGTTTAAGTATGATATTGACTAAAGTATTTTCAAATGAAAATCCTACTCGACGAATGCGTATCCAAAAAATTATGACTCAGCAAAAAAGCCGGTATTGCTTTTAAGACTGATGAAACTCCAGCCTTGAACAGCGCTTATCGTAAAGGGCATGAAATAAAATCACATTCTTATAAAATAGAAATGAGCAGTTGATAATATGTACAGGGGATGCAGATGAAAAACTATGAAGAATCTTTCCATGAAAATATTTACCTTTGAATTGATCATGAAAACAAAAACCAGCTACCGGGAAGTGCTCAAACTGATCACTCAGTTGCCTGAGCAGGATTTTGAAAAACTTCTCTCAGTTTTGAAGAATGCTAAGTCTGATTTTATCACTGCTAAGCAATTCGATAAAGAATTTCTACTCTCCGCTCCAGTTATGTCTTCAAGCCAATTTAAACAGTATCAGAAATTCAGAAAACAATTCAATGAATGGCGACAGAACTGATTTGCCTCGATACGTCGATACTCATTGATTTCTTCAGAAAAAAGGAAAAAAATAAAAGCAGGTTCTTTCAATTTTCATCACAGCAATACCTGTTTGCAGTTTCCACCATAACAGAGTTTGAAATTTTTGTTGGTAGTAATTCCATGCAACAAACCTATTGGGAAGAATTTTTCAACCAGCTTCTAATTTTACCTTTCACAAGTCAAGCGGCCCGAAGAGCAGCAACAATTGAAGCGGAATTGAAACGCATAGGTAAAGGATTGGAAATTCCTGATCTAATGATCGCTGCAACTGCCATTGAAAACAATCTGAAGTTAGCAACATTAAATATTTCTCACTTTCAAAGAATAACCAACTTAAGGTTGATGTAGAATTATTCCATTAATAGGAACAAATGCATCACACCTTTGTCGCTGAATTAAAAATTTCCCAGTTAAAACAACTTTTCTTTCATTAAAATTTAAAGTGTATAAATACAAACCATCAGCGCCAAGTTGTGAGACCGGAATGATGAGTGGACTGGTTCCCATTTTTTCTTATGAGCTAACTCACACGAACTACTTGCTTTCATTTGCAAAATCAACTTCTTTCCTTATTCGATCACTTATAACACGCCTTTCTATAAATCATGAGGTCACAGAAAGTTTACTTCGCTGACATTTTATTGTAAGTATTATACACACTTCAAGTTACATTTTTTCAACTCTCGATGAAAAAAAACGCAACACATACATTGTATGTGCTGCCTGAAAAATTCCGAACAATGATTATTTCCCGCTCACCACAAATGGTGCACGATACATCATATCACCCACATGTATCACTACGAAATACATTCCGGCGGGAATGCCGGCGTCAAGGTATAAATCAGTTTCAATGGAGTGATCCATAAATGTTGATTTATTAAACCAGATGGTAGTACCCATCAGGTTTTTTATTTCTGTGAGGCAGTCTCCGCTTTCTACTTCACCTGTGCTCATCCGGATGTGCAATTCATGGTTCGTTGGATTTGGATAAATCAACCAGGAAACATGATCACCTTCCATACCATTTTGCGCATCACCTTTGCAATTGATGACGATCGTTATGGTGTTGGAAGTAACAGCACATCCCGATGAATTCGTCACAACACAAGTATAGTTACCTGCAAGTGAAGCTATATAGGTAGAAGCTGTAGCGCCGGCAATCACATTACCCTCTCTTTTCCAGAGATAAGTAAGACCTGAACCTGTGTTGGCTGTAATGGTCTTTGTTTGTCCTGCACAAATGCTGTTGCTGCCACTGATGCTGATGGTGGAAGCCGGCAGCGGATTTACAGTAACCTTAAGACCGCTGCTCGTTTTGTTGCAGCCATTAACATCTGTCACTTTCACTTTATAGGTGCCGGAGGAAACAGGGGCAAATGTTTGATTGGTGGCGCCGATCACATTGGTTGTGCCTTTAAGCCATTGGTAGTTATACGGTCCGCTGAGTGTAGTAAGATAAGTACCTGAATTCAAGCAGTAGGTGATCGGCCCCACTGCAGTTACACTCACCGAAGGTATAATCCAGGCCGTTACATTCATCGCTGCAGAAGTTCCTGTACAACCACCTGCATTGGTGACAGTGACAACATAGCTTCCGGAAGCACTCACGACATTGGTTTGTGTGGTCTTGCTATTTGACCAGTTGTAGCTGCTGTAACCACTGCCTGCGTCAAGCGTTACACTGCCACCATCACAAAATTCTATTGGTCCGGAAGTAGTGATAATGGGCACAGGTAATTGACTTAACGCTACCGTCTTTTGAGGGGAAATGCCTGAACACCCATTTAAGTCAGTAACTGTTACATTAAAGGAACCCGCAGCATTCACGTTTATAGTGGAAGCATTGGAACCTGTGGACCATACATAAGAAGTGAAGCTGCCACAACTTAAAGCAATTGATGACCCAACACAAACCGTTGCCGGACCGGAAATTACAGGTGCCGGACTTGTGTTGATGATGACTGATAAAGCCGAAGAAGTTTTTGAACAGCCATGATTATCCGTAATAATTACTTTATAGTTTGCTCCCACTGTGGGTGAATAATTTTGATTGGTAGCTCCAGAAATATTAGTTCCTGTCTTTTGCCATTGATAACTATAACCGCCTATTGTGGTAAGATAAACGCCACTGCCGGAACAAAAAGTTGTGGTCCCTGAACTGGTGGTAACTACAGGCGTTGGAGGAATCCATTCATCTACTATAGCTGCCGCAGAAGTTCCCGAACAACCACTTGCATTGGTGACGGTCACTACAAAACTTCCCGAAGCCGTGATTGCATTGGTCTGCGTGGTTTTACCATTTGACCAGAGGTAGCTGGAATAGCCGCTTCCGGCATCCAATGTTACAGACCCGCCATCACAGAATTGGGTGGGACCTTGTGCCGTAATAACCGGAACAAGTGCCAGGCCAGAAGTAACAGTTTTTTGAGGTGAAGTGCCTGAACAACCATTAGCATCAGTAACAGTAACTGCAAATGTGCCGGCAGTGTTTACGTTGATGGAAGCAGTAATAGCACCTGTTGACCATGTATAAGATGTGAAGGTGCCGCAACTTAAAACAATGGACGAGCCCTGGCAAACCGTAGCAGCACCTGAAATTACCGGTGCCGGAAGAGCATTTACTGTGATTGAAAAAGAGCCGGATGTTTTCGAGCAGCCATGATTGTCATAAATGATTACTTTATAACTACCACCGGAAGCGGGAAAATAATTCTGTTGTGTTGCACCGACAATGTTACTCCCGGATTTTTGCCATTGATAAGCGTATCCCGGCAGTGTTGTGAGATATACGCCAGCGTTAGCACAGAAAGTGGCAGATCCTGTACTGCTTGAAATAACCGGATTTGGCGGAATCCAGACAGTCACTGCAACAGGAAGCGAGGTCGCAGCGCATCCATTGGTACCTGTTACCGTAACGGCATAATTTCCTGAACCCGTGATGTTGACTGTTTGTGTTGATTTTCCATTCGACCAGTTATAAGCGCTATAGCCACTTCCGGCATCAAGTGTTACGCTTCCCCCATCGCAGAAAGAAGTAGCTCCTGTAGCTGTGATGACCGGTTGTGGCAACGGATTCACTATAATGGTTTTGGGGGTGGAAATTGCCGTGCATCCGTTGACATCTGTCGTAGTTACAAAGTAATTACCTGCTGCAGAAACAGAAATGGAAGCAGTGGTTTGTCCTGTCGGCCACAGGTAGGAACTATAGCCTGCTGTTGCTGCAATGTTGGTACTCTGTCCCTGGCAAATGGTTGTTCCTCCCGTTACTGTTAATGACGCCGGCGTACCTGTATTTACATTCACTGCAAAGGTGCCTGAAGTTCTGGCGCAGCCGTGCAAGTCAGAAATTGTTACTTTATAATTCGCATTGGTGACAGTTGGCTGATAGTTTTGATTCGTGGCGTTTGTAAGTAACGTGGTTCCCTTCTTCCACTGGTAATTGTATCCTGAAATGGTGGTAAGTGTGGATGGATTTTCTATGCAATAAGTGGTGGGTCCGTTACAGCTTACGGTCGGAACAGGAATATCCCATACAGTAATATTAACTGCGGACGAAGTGCCATAACAGTTATTTACGTCCTTTACTGTAACTGTGATGGGTCCGTTGGTTTCGGCCGAAATACTCTGGCCGGTCTTTCCATTCGACCAGGTATAATTAATATAACCCGGTTGCGCCGAAAGTGAAACGCTTTGATCATAACAAAATGAGGTAGGACCAGCCGCACTTATCACGGGTTGTGGCAAGGGATTCACGGTAATTATTTTTACAGGACTGGTCGAAACACAACTATTAAGGTCGCTGATGGTACAGGAATAACCACCGGAACTGCCAACGGTAATCTCATTTCCAGTAGTGCCGGTTGACCATAAATAACTGCTATAACCGGCAGGCATACTTAGTTGGGTAGTTTCATTCTGACAGAGCACGTTGCCATTGGAAACAGTAACCGCCGGAGCGGAAAGTGAATTGACTGTGATATCAACTCCCGTAAAGTTTTTCTTGAAACAGCCATGCGCATCAGTGACGGTTACTTTGTAGAGTGCACTCGATGTTGGAATATAGGTCTGTGATGTAGCACCTGTTACCGCCGTATTTCCCTTCCACCATTGATAGGAATAACCAGGAATAGTTGATAATGTACTTGGCGATTCAAGGCAATAAATGGCGGGACCTGTGAGGACAATGTTCGGATAATCGGGCTCCCATACTGTTACACTAATAGCATTTGAATTGGCATTACAACCGTTCGCATCTTTCACATTCACCCAATACGTACCTGAGGCAGTATATTTTTTTTGTTTGCAGTGTTCCTCCTCCAGACCAGTCATAACTATTGTAAGTCTGATTGACCTGCAATGTAACTCCTGCATCAAAACAGGCTTGCTGTGGTCCAACGGTACTGATCACCGGCTGTGGCAATGGATTGACGGTTATGGTTTCTGTATCCGACACAGCATAACAGCCTGTTTCAATACTGGTGATTTTCAGATAATGATTGCCACTGGTTGTGATGGAAGCTGAAGGAGTAGTATGTCCGGTAAGCGGCCATAGGTAGGAAACATTTGTGTAAGTAAAATTAGGTCCCAGGTAAAGCAATGCACTGCCTCCATCGCAAAATATTTTATTGTCGGTAACCTTAATATTGGGTTTGGTTGGATTGGGGTTCACTGTTATGTATATGGCAGCTTCGCCATAATATCCAGCCGGATGATCGTACGCTTTTACAGAATAATCACCTGTAGCTGTTACCCAGATTTTTCTGGTTGTTTTTCCATTAGACCATACATAGGAAATATGTCCCGCACCGGCATCCAGTTGCACGCTGTCCCCGGCACAAAATGTGGTGGGCCCGTTCACAGTAATTGAAACAGTAGGTGGAGCATCAGGAATGGTACTGGCACTGATGCGCGTAATAGAATAAGGTGCTATTGTAAATGAAGAAGGTAATGTTGCATTTACGACGGTAACATCTTCGGCAGTTGCAATAAGTCGTAACGCGGGAGCGTACCGCATCTCATAAGTGCCTCCGGAAGGAAACATGATATTGGTGGTCAGCACTTGCGAATTACCGGTAAGATTAATGATCAATGCGTCTGAGCCGGTGTCATTGTTAAAAAGATAACCGAATAGTCCGTTATAATAAATTGAATCATCTTTTTCAATAGCAAGCACCTGAGGGTTAGGCGAAAACTGGATAGGTGAAGCGGTGGATTTATTATACATGGCATTTCCTACCATAATCGTATTGTTGCCGGTAGCAGTTAAACCCCAAAAGGTAGTGGTCGGTTTCTCTATCGTAGCCACGAAATTGGAATCTATGCCATTCCCGAATTCGAATCCTTCCGTATCAAAAAAATAACTGCCATATACTGCAGTACCACACATGTCATGTGGAGTTATCTTGGTAATGCGGTCGTCCTGAAGCAAAAGTAAATTCTGTAAGGCAAGAAAAAGTCCGTGCGTCCAGTAACCGTGTGTAGGCCGCTCATGATCTGACAGGTTGAATTCTGTGATCCAGATTTCTTTTCCCGGCCGCACTTTCACGATAGATTTATCTCTTAAAATTTCCCAGGCCCTGTAAGGTTGGTACAGCCAGTCGGGAACATCCTGCATATTGACATCTAACTTTTCTGCAGTTGTTTCCAGTGAATCGGCATCGGCTGAACCATAATAAAAGTGAAAAGTCATTGCATCTTCTCCATGAAGATGAGCCAGTACACTATCGTTCCATATCTTTCTTCGCGGCTTGGAATTTTTATCAAACACGCCCTGTGCAGCGATCTTGGCATCGGGGAAATATTTATGAATACTATCTGCCCAAATGCTGGCGGCTATTCCGTAATCTGAAGGTGTTGGATATTTTTCCAGGATGTAAGTGGAGTCTTCATCCCCTTCCAGGTAAAATTCATTTCCCAACTCAACATACTTAACAGGAATGCCGATGGAGTCTGCATGTTTCAGCATTGCTATCTGGTCAGTAATAGTAGAAGTAAGCATGTTAACATCAAGAATGGTTGATTGCACTCCTGACGCATCGCGCAATATTTTATAATCCTCTAAGCTGTTGGGTACCTTCGTGAGATTAGCGTATTTCTCCGGCACGTTGACATCGTCATAAACCCAGCCTACTCTCCAATTGTACCAGTTTGCAAAAGCACCATCCGGAAAGCGGTACACCTTTGGTTTAAGGGCAGGCATTTTGGCCAGCAGGTATGGGTTAACACAGGAAGATCCACCACGGATAGTGGTGCCGGCATCAAATCCAAATATATCCGGCCCAATGGATCTCCTGGTTGATAAACCAAGTGAAATATTTTGCGCTGTAATAGAATAGGATACGGCAAGTAAGTTCACGAAAACAAAAAGGAAGTACCATTTACAACCGGCAGGGTGTAGATTTTTTGTCATAAAAATCTAAGTCTTTAAAGAGTTACCTAAAAATAGTTAGTCTGGGATAATTGCACTTACGGCAGCATTCCGGAAAATGTTACCTATTCAATAGAATATTTGCAAGTAAAAGAGGAGATAATTACATAGCAAGTTCTTCTGAAAGCGCTTTCTGTAAAGTGTTTCAGGTGGTTTTTATAAAACCGGTCGGGTAAGAATCTGCGTTATTCAGGCATAAAGCGGAAACTGCTGCATGAAATCATGCACGTCTTGCCGGGTTTTGCTGATCAGACTTTCATTATCCGGATCGGACAATATATTATCAATCCAATCCACAATCTGAAGCATATGATCCTCCTTCATGCCGCGTGAGGTTATAGCTGCCGTGCCAACACGAATGCCGGATGTAACAAAGGCCGATTTATCATCGAAGGGTACCATGTTTTTGTTAAGCGTAATCTCCGCGCGTACCAAAGTGTTTTCAGCTTTCTTTCCTGATATATTCTTATTGCGAAGATCAATCAGCATCAGGTGATTGTCTGTTCCTCCGGAAACCAATTGATAGCCGCGATCTGTAAATGCCTGGGCAATACGCTGCGCATTTTTTTGAACCTGGCTGATATAGGTTCTGAAAGATTCGGAAAGCGCTTCGCCAAAGGCAACCGCTTTAGAGGCGATCACATGTTCGAGCGGACCTCCTTGCGTACCCGGAAAAACAGCACTGTCAATTAGTGACGACATCATCCTGGTTTCGCCCTTCGGTGTTTTTATTCCGAATGGATTTTCAAAATCCTTACCCATCAGAATAATTCCGCCGCGCGGGCCACGCAACGTTTTATGCGTAGTAGAAGTAACAAAGTGACAATATGGAATCGGATCGTTGAGCAAATCAGCAGCAATTAAACCGGCAGGATGCGCCATATCGCAAAGCAGGAAAGCTCCCACGTTATCTGCAATTTCCCGGAAGCGCTTGTAATCATAATCTCTCGAATAAGCTGATGCGCCGCAGATAATCAACTTAGGTTGTTCCTTAGTTGCTACCCGTTCCACTTCATCCATGTTAATACGGCCTGTTTCCTTTTCTACACCATAAAAAGTAGCACGGAAATATTTGCCGGAGAAGTTCACAGGCGATCCATGTGTGAGATGACCACCATGAGAAAGATCCAGTCCGAGTATCGTATCTCCCGGCTGTAACAGTGCAAGAAAAACTGCAGTATTCGCCTGTGCGCCGGAATGTGGTTGCACATTGGCATAACCTGCTCCAAACAATTCTTTGATACGATCGATGGCTAATTGCTCCACTTCATCCACCACTTCACAACCTCCGTAATATCTGCGGCCCGGATATCCTTCAGCATATTTATTGGTCAGGCAACTGCCCATTGCTTCCAGCACCTGCGCGCTCACGAAATTTTCTGAAGCAATCAGTTCAATGCCGTTGCGCTGGCGTTCAAGTTCTTTGTTGATAAGAGAGAAAAGGAGATCGTCACGTTTCATGCAGACTGGTAGTTAAGGGTGCTAAAAATAATATGAATTATAAAATTAAGGAGGAAAGAAGTTTCGGGTACTTAGAATTCTCTTGTTGCCGGATGATGGTTTATTTCCAATTTACTGCTCATAAAACCCCACACTTCCACCCACCCAATCCAGATCTTTATTGTAATCCACTCCAATCATTTTTCCTTTACTCAACCGCACAAGATTGATAGTTAATTTTGGCGCAGTTTCTTCGGGCAGCCAGACGTATAACAAACGGATTTCTGCTTTTACAGGTCCTGTGGGCGATTGAATGATGGGTGCATATTGCACTTTTCTTTGAAGAATATAGTTGTGTGGATCTTTTACCGCATCAATATCTTCCTTCTTCACATCAAACATTACACCATGCCCGGAGAAAGAAAAAAGTGGTTTCAGCACATAGTTTTCCAGATCGGTGGGAATAGTTTTTACCTCGTGCAGAAACTGTGTTTCAGGAACATAAGGACTATCAATAAATGGCATTGAAAATTTGCTGATTCTGAAAAACCAGTTGGGATGAACAGTCCAGGTGACATCAACATCTTCCGTTAAATTAAACTGGCATTGAAGATCGGTTCGTTTCACAAACTCATCGAATATTACACGATTGTAAATACGCTTCACAGGTATTTTACGGCCCTCCTTTTCATAAAACAAATTTCTTCCTTCCCGGATTACTTTACTGATGCATACGTATTGAATGCCCAACATTTGTTTGGTCAGTTCAAAATCAACGCGTGTTTTTTGTTTCTCTGGTTCAATTTCCAGCAGTATTACATTTTCCGGATTTTCATCCGCTACAATCCACTTTCTGATTCTGTCTACGTAGGATTCATTGGTAAGACCATTGAACAGGTGACTCATGTTTTCAGGCACCCAAAAATGCTCACGAAATTTTCCTGCCAGCCAATGCTGATAAGCAAACAGCGATGGAAAGGCCTGCATCTCAATCAACTGAGGCAACAATTCACCTGCTTCATTTTTACAGACGGCAAAATCTATTGCAATGGTACCAGGCTTTTGATCTTCGTTCGGTACTCTTAAATGCGGCGGAATGGCACGATCTGAAGTATGATAGTATTCAGGCGAAGTAACAGTGCGCAGAATTTCATTGCCACCGGCTATCAGTTGATCTTCGAAATCACGGGGAACAAAAATCGGCGTTTCCGCTATCCTGAATTCAATGTGATAGCCGGCTTCCTGGTTAAGATTAGCGAGGAATTGACTGTATTTTTCAGCAGTAAATTGAGCATTGTATTTTTCACGATAGTAGGGAACCATTGCTATTGAATTTGAACAGCCTCAAAAATAGATAAATACTGCAGAGCGCAGCACTGTGATAAATAGCAGGGAAGCGCATTTCATTAATAGGAAGAGAAAGCTGCTGATACAGCTCCTTTATATTTTTGCAAATCAGCCGGAAAATTTTTCAAAGGCGTGATTCATCCTTGTCTCGGGGACAAGGTCAGCAGTTTCAAGTACCTTTTTAAAGGCGTTGGTTAAAAAGGAAGGAAGTATAATTTGTTGGGTCAATATAATTTTATTCGGATCGTCAAGATAATCTACCATCTGGTAATATTTTTCAGCACCATGATGTTTGATTACGTGTTCTTTCTTATCAGGACGTGCAAGGTAACGCAACATACCTTGCGGATCGGCTTCAGGATGAAATTGGGTGCCGAAGAATTCATCGGAAAACCTGACAGCCATCATCGCACGTTCGAGATCTACATGTGGCCTTGGTTTTTCAAGTGCGAGCAATTGATAACCCTCGCGATCCATAAGGGTTTGGTTGGGCTGAATTACCTGGTAATCGCGAGAATCAACAGCGTAAAAAGGTTCAGGTAATTTTTCAAAAAGTGGTTCATTAACCGCTTCATTAGTTGCATACATAGGAAAAACACCAAAGGAAGTGGATCTTCGCCTGGTAACTTCTCCCACTTTCCAGTGCCGGCAAATCAACTGAAAGGAGTGACAGATGAAAAAAACATGTTTTTTCTGGTCTGTATTTTTCAAATTGTGTTCCCACAAATTGTCTATCAGCCTGAAGTAATTTTTCTCCCAGTGTTCACCACTTGCAAGCGGGCTTCCCGGACCGCCGGATGAAATATATACATCATAACTATCATCAGGCACTTCCGCCGCATCCCGAACGTCGTAAACATCCCAGCGAACCCTTGCATCCGTTTTTTGCCGTTCAAGGTAAAGGAGGGAACGGATACCGCGCATGCCTTCATTCTTCTCGCGGTTGTAAAGGTCGAGAATGGCTACTTTGATTGTCGGCTTCTCCATGATAGTGGCTAAACTACTTTCTGGTGGTGTTTTGATCGGTCAATTTAACAGACCATTAATCAAATTTCTGTTAATAAGGTTCAAATATAGAATTAACACAGAATTAATTTTCCACAGGCGGAAAATTAAATGCATCAATACATCTGCAAGTGTATAGAAATTGATACAACAATTAGTTGAAAATGGCCTTTGTAGAACGGCGCTTCTAATTATTTTATCACCTGAATTTTTTGCCTGAAGATCGCATCTTGAGTAGAACATGTTATGAAATACATTCCCGAATAGAATCCGGATAAATCTATTTGTTCAGGCTGGTTACCAATTGCACCAAATTTCTGTTGAAGCAATTTTTCACCAGTCATTGAATACACATTTATAGTTGTCTCAGCCAGGGATATTTCGTTTGATTGAATATGCACGATGCCATCTGTAGGGTTAGGGAATATGGATATAGAAAGGTTGTTGGGAGTAATATCATCTGTATTTACTTCAATGTCATTAAGATACCTTGCTAACCCAAAATCACCATTTGTCCCATAAACATATCCACCGGCTACAATTTTTCCATCAGACTGAAGGCCTAATGAATAAGCTATATCATTCTCCCCATTAAAATCGGTTATTGCAATGCCTTGTGATCCGAACGATTGATCAATTCCTCCATTGTTATGGTATTTTACCAAAACAAAATCACTTTCTACCGATCCTGCAACTACGATCTTATGGTCAGGAAGCAAAAGAGCAGCAAATCCTTCAAGATCGGTGTCGGGGTTACTTGTTGTAACTTTCCCTTCAACACCAAAATCCGGGTCTATTTCACCATTTGTTTTATAGCGGACTAAACCTATCATGCTATAAGAAGCAATTGGGTCTACTGTACCTGCGCAGACAATTTTCCCATCTGACTGAAGCATCACAGCATGAACACAATCCACAATGAAATTTCCAAAATCAGTTGACACCTTCCCAGATGAGCCAAAAGTATTATCTAATGTTCCGTTGAGAAGAAACCTGTATAAGACGAAGTCCGGGCCATACGTACCCCAAACGGTTTTACCGGCGAGCAGAATTTTTCCATCTGGTTGAATTGCTACAGCATATATCTGACTTTCCAAAAGGATCTCTCCATAGTTTCCAAAACTGCTATCAACTGATCCATCGGAATTAAATCTAATCAATGTGTTCGTTCCGAATTCTTCATAGGCAGCGGCTGCCAGAATTTTTCCATCTGGTTGAAGTGCAATGTCTCTTGCTTCTACTTCTTCATCCCCCAATACATATTTCACCACTCCATCATTTCCAAATGTGCTATCAAGAGAACCATCAGTATTTAACCTGGCAACAACTATAGAATGCTCCCAATAAGATGCGGTTCCATATACAATGATCTTACCGTCAGGTTGAAGTGCTCCGCTGTAAGCCTCATTGCCGGTGCTTGAAAAGGCATGAGTTATTCTTCCACCAATACCAAATGAAGTATCCCGTAAACCATCAGGTAAAAACCTGGAGATCGCAAAATAGTCTTTGTTAAAAATGTAGGTGTGACCAATCTCTAATATTTTATCATCGGGTTGAATAAGTATTTTATGGCCAAAATCATAAACATCCTCTGCAAAGCTGAGTGTTACCTTCCCATCCGGAGGAAAGTTATTTATTGAACCATCCGCATTCAACCTGATCCATGCAAAATCATAATCCGAGCCCACACTGGCTGAACCCGCCACAATAATTTTATCATCCGGTTCTAAAACGATAGAAGATGCACGATCATAAAATCCTGCAAAATCATAAACGACAACCCCATCTTCACCGAATGTATTGTCAAGTGCTCCACTGGTCTTTATTCTCGCAACGGCAAAGTTTCTGTGAGGATTTGTTCCGTAATTATTCCAATATCCCCCCACAACTAATCTTCCATCGGGTTGAATTTGTAAAGAACTAATTGCTTCACCGTCATTCGGAATATCAAGGATAAAAAAACCATTTTCTGCAAAAGAACTGTCTACCACTCCCTCGCCGGAATACCTAACCACAAGAAATTTTGATTGACTGTAATCATCATAATTTCCTGCAACCACTATTTTTCCATTTGACTGAATGGCTGCGCAGGAAATAAAACCAGTCGTGGAGGGAACATCCGTAATGACCTTTCCATTTATGCCAAAAGTAGCATCCGGCAAACCATCGGGTAGTAATCTTATCAGGGCAATGTCGTCTTCTGCATATCCGGCTACCACTATTTTTCCATCACTCTGAATAACAACAGCATTTGCAGCCGAATATTCGCCGTTAAAATCAACAAGAACGATACCTCCAATGCCAAAGGTGACATCAAGTGAACCATCCGGATTGTAGCGTGCAATCGAAAAGTCACTATCATCCAGACCTGAATAACCTACTGCTACAATTTTATTATCACTCTGAAGAGCTATAGAACTTATTCCATCACTTTCATCCGGATCAAGATCGGTAGTGACGTTTCCTGAAGAACCAAATGAGTTGTCATTACTTCCGTCTGCATTAAATCTTGCAAGCATAAAATCGCTGTTTTCACAGTTTACTATTCCGCTTCCTCCGGCAACAATTTTACCATCGGGTTGAACTAATACTGAATTTGCTTCCGCCTCATAGCAAACTGCCGATAGGGTAATTTTTCCATCTCCACCAAAAGTGCTGTCCGGTTCTCCATTTGAAAGATACCTCACTAAAGCAAAATAACTGAACTGTTCTCCCCAATAGGAATCGTAAAAAGAGTATGCTCCGACCAGTACAATTTTACCATCAGGCTGCCTCACAGCTGCATTAGCAAAATCTCTGTAATTATATGAAATATCAGTAGTAATGTGAGTGTTTATACCGAATGTCAAATCCAAAGTTCCGGGTTGTGCAAAAAGAGCCAATCTTGATGCTACAATACAGATTGTTAGGAGGAATATAAATTTCATAGATGCGAAATATTTGCATCCGAAGTTAATAAAATTTTATATTGATAGAAATCCGGTAATCAATCTAACCCCACGTTCGTCTCCTCCACAATATAATCAACCACTTTCTTCAGGTCGTTGGTTTCATTGAACACTTTTAACTGACGGTCAGCGCCGCTGCCCATTTTCACTATTTCCTGCAGGTAATTCACTTCTTCCCGGCAGTTAAGTTCATCTACTACATCGTCTACAAAGGAGATCAGTTCATCCAGCAAACTTTGAAAAGGAACTTCCGCCTCTTTTCCGAAATCAATCAGCTTGCCTTCAATACCATATCGTGCGGCGCGCCATTTATTTTCGTTGATGAGTGCTCTTTTATAGGTACGGAAGGTTAGGTTTTGTTGCATCAACTTGTGCTGCTTCGCGACAACGGCCTGCATAATCGCGGCGAGCGCAATCGTTTCATCCACGCGCATCGGTACATCGCAAATCCGGAATTCAAGCGTGCTGAAAACAGGATGCAACCGCAGGTCCCACCAGATTTTTTTTCCATTGTCAATGCAATTGGTTTTCACCAGCAGCGCAATGTATTCATCAAACTCAGAGGCAGTCGTAAAATTTTCAGGGATACCGGTGCGTGGAAATTTATCAAACACTTTCGTGCGGTACGATTTATAACCTGTATTTCTTCCCAGCCAAAAGGGTGAATTGGTTGACAAAGCAAAGATGTGCGGAAGAAAATACCGCACTGCATTCATGATCTGCACGCCTGTCTGCCGGTTATCAATTCCCACATGCACATGTAAGCCAAATATCAGGTTAGAACGTGCAGCATCCTGCATTTCATTTACAATCTCCTGGTATCGGGGATGATCAGTAATAATCGCATCCTGCCAGCGCGAAAACGGATGCGCTCCTGCTGCACCAATCAGGCAATCTTGCTTTTTGGCAATATTAGAAATGATGCTGCGAAGGTGCTTGACTTCCTTACGCGCTTCTTTTACATCATGACAAATATTAGTGCCAACTTCAACTACTGCCTTGTGCATTTCTGCTTTCACCTGTTCATTCAAAACGGTCATTCCGCCTTCTACTACCTGGTGCAGGTGCGATACCAGCTCACGGCTTTCAGGATCAATGATCATGAATTCCTCTTCTATTCCTATCGTGAAAAGTTTATTCACCATGGTTTTGTTTGTAGGTTAGGCTAATGGCAGCAAATTAAGTAACAAAACACGAATCAGTTAGCCGGTTCACAAATTTTGTCTTGTGATTCCTTTACAACATCATTCGTGTTTCGCAATTATGATATCAACCTTCTTTTGAAATGCCCAATCCCCGCGCTGCATTTTTGATGTAAGTGCCCCATGTGAGGTTGTCAGCGCCATCTTTGTGAGCGAGTGCTTTTTCAATGGCCATATTCGCTGCGTTTTCCACCACCCATTCAAAATTTTCTTCGCCAACGGAATGCTTGTCGGCATCAGGTGAAGGATTACAAAAGTCAATCGCATAAGGTACACCATCACGAACAGCAAATTCAACTGTATTGAAATCGTATCCTAAAGCGTGGTTCAATTTCAATGTATAGTCATGAACGGTTTGCATCAGTTCATCAGAAACATTGTGATTAGCAACATACCTTAAATGATGCGGATTGCGTGGCTCATAATGCATGATTTTGACGTACTTTCCACCAAGGCAATAGCAGCGGAAATACGCATCAAATTGAATTTCTTCCTGCAACAGCATCACCAACTGACCGGTTTCCGCATGTTTGGCAAACAGATCATCTGCATCGCTGATCTTATAAACGCTTTTCCATCCGCCACCGGCGTATGGTTTCATGTAAGCGGGAAAACCAATGTATCCGAACATGGCTTCCCAATCGAGCGGTGTTACCAGGTTGGAAAAAGAATCAGAGGTTGTGTCTGTCGGATGTTCGTTAGAAGGGAGGATGACCGTTTTAGGAACCGGTACACCTATTTTTATAGCCAGGCAGTTATTGAAGAATTTATCATCTGCGCTCCACCAGAATGGGTTGTTAAGAACCGCTGTTCCACACAATGCCGCATTCTTAAGATAGGTACGATAAAAAGGAACATCCTGGGAAATGCGATCAATGATCACGTCGTATCCGGATGAATAAGCCTGAGCTACCTTGTCGATGCTAACAGCTTCTGCCGTTATACCTTCAATGTTCTTTGAGTTCACCCTGTCGATAAAGGCCTGGGGAAACGTGCGTTCCATGCCGAAGAGAATTCCGATTTTTTTCATGAGAAGTTTTAAGTTATTTAAATGGAAAGTAATACTGAACGATTGCTGCAGGTGATTTGGAAATCTGCAATTAGAATTTCATTTGAGAGAGATAATGGGGAAACATCTCACGCCAGATTGGCCAGTCATGCACAGCGCCCATCCTGATATCCAACCAATGTTTTATCCCTTTTTTATTCAGGATTTCAGAAAGTTCTTTATTTGCTTCGAGACAAATATCATGTTCGCCTGCACCTAACACAATACCCATTTCGTAAAGTGCAGGGTTTTCAAGTCCGGGAAGGTAATCCGTTGGATTATTGTAATAGACATCATCATCGTAATGACCGTCCAACTGTGGCTTGATATCATAGGCCGCACTCATGCTGAAGAGGTAACCCACTTTTTCAGGATAACGGAAGGCAAAATTCGTGGCATGATAACCGCCAAAACTACAGCCGGCCACAGCCACCTTTGACTTGCCTGTTTCTCTCAGAGCGCGTGTGAATATTTCATCATGAATGAAACGGTCATATACCAAATGGTTCTGCACTCTGATTGCAGGACTTACACTCTTATTATACCAGCTTTCTTCGTCAATACCGTCAACACAATAGATTTTAACATATCCATTATTAACATACCATTCCACGCTCTCAATAAGTTTGAAATCGCGGTTCTGATAATACCGGCCCATAGAGGTAGGAAAGGCAATAATCGGGTAACCGCCTTCGCCAAATACCAGCATTTCTGTTTCGCGGTTCAAAACGGGGGAATGCCACTTAAAATATTGTTCGTTCACAGTTGTTGGGTTTGATGCTTTATTAAATAGTAATCAGAGGAAATTTAAACGAGGCGCAAAGGTAGAAAATGATTGTGGAAGAAGGAAGGGGCAGCAACCTGAAATTACACGCAATACATCGACACGTCATTATTAGAGCCGATAATTAGCGTTTTACATATTGCTCCACATAATACTTCTGATAATCGCCCGAAGTAACATGCCGGAGCCACTCTTCATTTTCAAGATACCAGTCTACTGTTTTTGCAAGACCTTCTTCAAAAGTCAATGTGGGTTTCCATCCCAACTCATTGGTGATTTTTGAGGAATCAATAGCATACCTGAGATCGTGGCCTGCCCGGTCTTTTACGTAAGTGAGCAACTTTGCTGAGGAACCTTCTGCGCGCTGCAGTCTTTCATCCATGATCTTACACAACTGCATGATAAGGTCAATATTCATTCGCTCATTAAATCCGCCGATGTTATAGGTTGCGCCACTTTTTCCTTCATGAAAAACAAGATCAATGGCTGCAGCGTGATCTTCTACCCATAACCAGTCGCGCACATTTTCTCCTTTACCGTAGATGGGCACAGGTTTGTTGTTTTTGATATTGTTGATTGCCAACGGAATTAGTTTTTCGGGAAACTGAAACGAGCCATAATTATTGGAGCAATTCGTAACTAATACCGGAAGACCGTAGGTATGACCATAAGCGCGAACCAGATGATCAGCACTGGCCTTCGAAGCGGAATAGGGAGAACGAGGATCATACGCAGTGCTTTCTGTAAAGTATCCGCCATTATCGAGTGATCCAAAAACTTCATCGGTAGAAACCTGGTAAAAAAGATTTCTAACGGATGGATTTTGGATGGCAGCTTTATCATTTTTCCAGGTAACATTTGCCGCATTTAATAAGTTGACAGTTCCCACAATATTGGTGAAGATGAAATCCATTGGTGAAACAATGGAGCGGTCAACATGACTTTCGGCAGCGAGATGTATCACTGCATTAAAATGGTGCTCCTGAAACAATTGATTGATAAAACCAGCATCAATAATATCGCCTTTGATGAAACAATAGTTCGCAGCATCTTCCACATCGCGCAGATTTTCGAGGTTGCCTGCATACGTAAGATTATCGAGGTTGTATATAAGATACTGCGGATATTTTTTGATAAACCTTCGCACAACATGCGAACCGATAAATCCGGCGCCACCTGTTACCAATATTTTTTGCTGAAAGTCTGACATACAGTTAATTTAATATCCTTGATTTTACAACGACCAATACTTCATTTTAGTAATCTTCTTTCTGAAAGCACCTTTCACATCCATGAACAAAGCATCAGGTTTTGTGATGGAAAGAAAATAATCCTCCGTCAGGTTACGGAATTCGGCATGAATTACTGCCACGATCACAGCATCATAATCTTTTGCAATATTTTTCACCAATGAAAATCCATGCTGTTGCAACACTTCTTCATCCGGTGCATGTGGATCTGTTACTTCCACCTTCAATGAAAATTCTTTTAATTCATGAATCAGATCCACCACTTTAGAATTACGCAGGTCGGTGATATTTTCTTTAAAAGTCGCTCCCATCACCAATACTTTTGATTTGCCCGGATCTTTGCCCAGTTGGGTAAGCAACTGAACAGTTCTGCGTGCAATATGAGGACCCATATCATCATTTATTCTCCGTCCACTTGTAATTACTTCTGGCTCATAGCCCAATTCATTTGCTTTGTAGGTAAGATAATACGGATCAACACTGATGCAATGACCACCTACAAGTCCGGGGTAAAATTTGAGAAAATTCCATTTAGTGGCAGCCGCTTCAATTACATCATAGGTATTGATGCCCAGCAGTTGAAAAATGAGCGACAACTCATTCATCAAGGCAATATTTACATCGCGTTGTGTATTCTCAATAATCTTGGCTGCTTCCGCCACTTTGATGCTGGGCGCTTTGTGAATGCCGGCCCTTGCTGCAATGCCATACACCTTCGCTATTTCATCCAACGATTCTTCATCGCAACCTGAAACCACTTTCATAATTTTTTCAAGTGTATGCTCTTTGTCACCCGGATTAATTCTTTCCGGAGAATAACCAAGCTTAAAATCCTGCTTCACTTTTAATCCCGACCATTTTTCAATTACCGGAAGGCAATCTTCCTCGGTGCAGCCCGGATAGGTAGTTGATTCAAACACTACGTAATCACCTTTCTTCAAAACCTTTCCAATAGTTTCAGATGCCAGAAGCAGCCATTGCAAATCGGGCACATTGTGAATATCAACCGGTGTGGGAACTGCCACAATAAAAAAAGAGGCTTCCTTCAAAACTTTAATGTCGCTGGTAAATGTGATATCGCAATTTTCAAAATCAGCAGCAGTCATTTCACTGCTCGGGTCAATTTTTTTATTCAGCAGGTCAATACGTTTCGAATTGATGTCGAAACCAATCACACTGACATGCTTTGCAAAACCGAGCGCCACAGGCAATCCCACATAGCCCAGTCCTATTACAGCTAATTTTATTTTCTTATCAAGAAGTTCTTCAAACATAATTCAACGGGTTTGGCAACAACAGTTGCAGCACTACGGGTTTAATTTTTCCACCTCGTGATTCTTCAATACATATTTTTCGCCGCTCTCCGGACAAATTGCAATGTTGCTTTCATCAAATTGCAAACGGTGTCCGTATTCACTCATCCATCCGATTTGTTTTGCGGGATTTCCTATAACCAATGCGTAAGGTTTCACATCTTTTGTAACAACCGTTCCTGCACCGATAAAAGCAAATGTTCCAATCGTGTTTCCACAAATAATAGTCGCATTGGCTCCAATGGTAGCACCTTTTTTCACGAGTGTTTTTTCATACTGATTTTTACGTGAAACAGCACTGCGGGGATTGATCACATTAGTAAATACCATCGATGGACCCAGAAACACATCATCTTCACAGGTTACACCTGTATAGATGGAAACATTGTTTTGCACTTTCACATTGTTGCCCAACACAACATCAGGACTGACCACCACATTTTGTCCGAGGTTACAATTTTCTCCGATCACACATTGCGGCATTACATGACTGAAATGCCAGATGTGCGTACCCTTTCCAATGAAGCAGCCTTCATCAATCACAGCCGTTTCATGGGCAAAATAAATATGTTCATTAACCGGCATCTCGCTTTATAAAGGAATTTTTTGATTTACTCTAAGTCAGAGTTGCTGAATCGATTTCTGACCAATCATTTATCAGAGGCGCAAACTTAACAGATTTCAAACAGATATTAAATGGCAACTGAACCATCTGTAGCATTATTGTTTAACTTTGAAATTCCCATTAAACTTTTTAGCCATGAAAAAAATTTACACCTGTTTCTTTGTTGCCTTTCTGCTTCTAACAATTATCCCCCGACAATCAAAAGCTCAACTGGTAGTAGACACTGCAATTTCTGTGTCCACCATGATGCATGATTTTTTCGACAGCACTTGTGTCAGCATCAGCAATGTTACCTATAACGGCGCGTCAGTAGCTGTTGGATTTTTTGATGGATCTGCCACCAATCTCGGTATCAATGCAGGCATCATGATGACAAGTGGAAGTGTTTACAATGCCATCGGCCCGAATGATAACGGTTCAGTATCCCTGGCCAACAATCTTCCGGGAGATGATGCCCTGAATACGATTGCAGCATTCCCAACCTATGATGCCTGTGTGATTGAAATGGACATTGTGCCATCTCTGGATACGCTCTATTTTAAGTATTCATTTGGATCTGAAGAATATTCAGAATGGGTAGGAACCAATTTCAATGATGTATTTGCTTTCTACGTCAGCGGCCCCGGAATAACCGGCGAACAGAACATTGCAGTGGTTCCCGGAAACAGCAATCCCGTATCTGTGAATTCCATCAACTGCATAAATTCCAATCAGGAATATTATGTATGCAATAGCCTCGCTGATTGTCCTGCACCTTTGGCCTGTCCGGGTGACATCAACGAAACCACCTTGCAATATGATGGATTCACCGTACCCATTGCAGCTCAGATCACTGTTATACCAGGTGAAACATATCATGTAAAACTTGCTATTGCCGATGCCGGTGATGGCATTCTGGATTCGGGAATCTTTATTGGCGTGGAAAGTCTTTGTGGTGACGGACAACTGAAACCTGTTGCCGGATTCAGCGCTTCGCAGAATGACAATTTCGTACAATTTCATAACCTGTCGCGTTATGCCACCAGCTACACCTGGGACTTCGGTGATGGCATCACCTCTACAGAAACCAATCCTACGCATGCCTATGCAGCAAATGGTTTTTACAATGTGTCGCTAACGACTCAGAATTATTGCTGCACCAATGGCGCAACTGAAACCCTGAATATCGGAATGGCAACAGGAGTTCAGACAATCAGTGATAATTCAGTGCAGATTTTTCCTAACCCTTCCAATGGACTGGTTACCGTGCAACTCAATAACGGACAAGAAGGCATCGTGAAATTATACAACCATGCAGGAGTTTTATTAAGCTCATTTGAACTCACTTCAAATGCCACGCTTGATCTTTCTGCTTATGAAAAAGGCATCGTGTTTATGCAGGTGATCGTAAATGGAAATGTTTACCTGAAGAAAATTGAATTGAATTAATAGCCGGATCATCTTCAAAAAGAAAGGCGCTTTCAAGCGCCTTTTTTTATATATCAACCTGAACAAGAATCTTTCAATAGATTATTTTCCTAGTGCTTTCTTAAAGTATTCATAGGTAATATTCAGGCCTTCACTTCGTTGCACTTTCGGTTCCCATCCTAAAATGTTGCGGGCTTTGGTAATCTCCGGCTGCCGTTGTTTCGGATCATCAACAGGAAGCGGCTTGTAAACAACTTTCTGATCAGTCTGCGTGAGGGAAATAATTTCTTCAGCAAACTGACTGATCGTGATCTCATCCGGATTGCCAACATTTACCGGCATTGCATAATCGCTGAACAAAAGCCGGTAAATACCATCCACCAAATCACTCACATAACAGAAGGAACGAGTTTGTGATCCGTCGCCATAAACTGTAATATCTGATCCTGTGATGGCCTGGTAAAAGAAATTAGGCAACACACGTCCATCATTCAATCGCATCCTCGGACCGTAAGTGTTAAAAATTCTTATAATCCGGGTTTCCAATTGATGTGCATTGTGATAAGCCATGGTGATTGCCTCCTGGAAACGTTTTGCCTCATCATACATGCTGCGTGGCCCGACAGGATTTACATTGCCCCAGTATTCTTCTGTCTGCGGATGTACTAACGGATCTCCATACACTTCACTCGTGGAAGCAACAAGTATCCGCGCTTTTTTTGCGCGGGCAAGTCCGAGACAATTGTGAGTGCCCAATGAACCCACCTTCATGGTTTGTATCGGCCATTTCACGTAATCAACAGGACTGGCGGGTGATGCAAAATGAAGGATGTAATGCAATTCATCCGGCACATGTATAAACTTTGAAACATCATGATGATAAAATTGAAAATTCGAAAGTGGAAGCAGGTGTTCAATGTTTTTCATGTCACCGGTTATGAGGTTGTCCATGCCGATCACCTGGAACCCTTCACCCGCAAACCTGTCGCACAGGTGTGAACCAATAAATCCGGCAGCGCCGGTAATGAGGATGCGTTTATCTTTATTCATGTTTGCTTAAAAAATTATGGCGGCGAAGGTAACAAAAATGAGGGGGGGGGGGGGGGGGGCCAACTTGACCAGGAATAAAGGCAGGCATAACAGTTAAAGGATTCGGTGTGCGCTTTTGCATTATGCCCACCACCTGGTTTTTCTCACCCACAAAATCGCGCAAAAATTCGAAAGTTCCTGCGAATACTACAATTACCAATTATTTCCATTCCCCCCCCGCGAGCTTCACGGCAACCTTTGATGCAAAACCTGAGAGACTCTTTTTAAATATTTTAGGAATGATTCGTTAGACTTTACATGTACCAATTCAAGCGCTGCCTTTTATGAGAGGTCAATTTCTTGGTTCATGGTGAAATCAGATTTTACAACTTATCAAATGAATTTTGGGGGGGCCCCCCCGTCCCCTTCGGGAGACACGGGCGGTGTAAAGTGACGAGTGTTCCGCCTGTTAATCGTGGCTGTGAAAAAAATACATTGTTTGAATACAAGACGATCACTGTAATTGGCCACTTCAGGTGCTAACCATAACAACAGTTCAGCGTCAAAAGAAAAGAAGCCGACTCTTTATTAGAACCGGCTTCTGTTTTTTTAATAGTTCCTGACTAATCCTGTTTAATCATCTTCTTAGTACCGATCACGTTGCCATCTGCGATTAAAGAATAAGTATAAACACCATTTTCCAATTGTGATGATTGTACCGTAAGCTGACCACTGCCACGACCGATTATTTCAACACGATTGATTTCCCTTCCGGTTTCGTCAATGAAAATGATAGCGGCATGCTGAACCGATTCTTCAACATAATAAGGAATCGTACATTGATCCCTATTTGGATTGGGAATGCTTTGACCAAGATAAGTTTGATGATTTGATTTGAGTTCAACACTCTGCTTATTTACATTTTCAACTCCGTCATTTGAAGAGTTGCGCATTCCTAAGCCGCAGCAACCATCCAGTTGAGCCTGCAGTTCATTTACTTTTTGATCTTCTTGCTGAAGCGCTGAAATCAATATTGGAATAACCCCGATATAGTTCATGTACGAAACATCTAACGCTTCGTGAATTTGATTGCCATCAGCATCGTACTGTGCAGGAATTGTAAAGTTTTTTACCAGGCTCGGGTTTGTTTGATGAACATCTTCGGCAATCAAACCATATTGTAAGGTGCCGGGAAGATTCATAAAATGGAATTGTGCCGTATCGAAGTAATAATTTTTTGGATGCAACAGGTTTATCATCGAAAGTCCATCTGTCAATGGTTGAACGCCTGTTTTCAAAATTGCATCAGAAGGATTCCAAATGGTAGTTCCGCCTGCATTGCCATTGGCATACACGGCCCAGTTGGTGGTTCCACCGCCAGCTTGTCCATATACCCCATAATTTGTAGTTGCACTGCCGGATGCTACTCCGATTACACCGTAAGCAGCGGTTGTTGCACTTATCCCATCAAAATATCCACCGTATGCAGTAGTTCCACCAGTGCCGCTACCGTAGGTTCCGATATTTTCCCAAGATGCACCTGATACCGATGCGTGAGTTCCAAAATTGGCTGAAGACCCACCTGAATTTGTTACGGTATTGAGAACGTCAACACCATGAGTTGAAATATTCGATGAGCTGGCTGTTATTAAGTCCACGCCAACTCCATTGAATTTACCGGCTACATGCAGGCCATTACTCAGAGCCGTTGCATTAATATCCATTCTGTAGGAAGTGTTAGGTGAAGTAGTAGCAACTCCAACATTTGTTCCATCATCATAAAGCTGGCTGTTGCAAACATCAGTTACGGTTGTAGAAAATTTAGGAAGATAATTAACCGTATTTCCACCGGCACACGGACTTATAAAAGTGGTAGCATCTCTGTATTGAAGCAATCCGCTTGAACCTGAATTCCACATCAACACCTTTAGTTGTGTATTGTCTTTTGCCACGGTTTGAATAGCTGCTGTTCCATTTACATCAAGTGTTTGTGAAGGCGAATTCGTATTAATTCCGATTTTACCCAATGTCGTATTAGAAGGTACCATCCCTAAGGTTCCATTGCTTCCGGTAGTAAAGCTCGTATAGGCAGATCCTGAGATAAGTCTTAATTGCTCAGTTGTTCCGCCGGTAATAGTTTTAATTTCCAAATTTGCAGAGGTTGGATTTACATTAATTCCATGATTTCCACTACTAGATGCAATTCTCAAATCACCGTCAACATTTGTTTCAAAGATTGTAGACAAAGTGCCATGAGTATAAGATAACCTCAATTGGGGATCTCCACTTCCATCTACCACTTCCAATTTGTTAGTGGGATCATCAGACGTGGCAAAGTTTCCAATGCCCACCTTCATTGCTGTTGGACCTCAACTCAGAGGATTGATAATCAGATTTCCATTTGAACGCGCTTTGAAATCCGTATAATTGCTTGCATCATAGCTTATGCGGAATTGAGGTGAATTAGCAGCTCCCAAAACATCTAATAATCTGCTTGGAGAAGTCGATCCAATACCTACATTTCCTCCCGAAAGTATTGTCATTCGTTGTGTATTATTAGTCCAGAAATTGATGTTCAATGATGGAATAGTTTTAATGTCGAATGGAATTGTGCTTGTAGAATTAGCTCCCAAATACTCTGACCCATTAATCACGTCTCCTGTTGTATGCCACGTTTGTGCTTTAACACATTGACTTTTCGTTGAAATGAGAATAATCAAGATTGCTATTCCCAGTGATTTCTTTAGTTTTAAGTTTTTCATAAGTTTTATTTTTTAGTGATGAACAATAAATGAATTGAATACGTATCTTTTGTAACTGAATATTCCACACCAATACACACCATTCTCAAATTCTTTAGTATTAAATTCTTCATCATGCCGAATTTCTTTGTCATTTCTTTGTTCAACAACGATACCTTGGCTATTGAATATGGCCAGTCTATATACTCCACTTTGAGGCATTTCAACAATTAATTTATCATCAACAGGATTGGGATAAAGTTTAAGGGATATGTTTGGTTCAATTCCTCCAATGGAATTCCACGTTTCGCAATTACTTTTTGTTCCAGTCACACAGACATCATCAATGTAGTAATAGGCTCCAAGTGATGTGGGTCCATATGAAATAGCAGTTGTATATCCGGCATCGAAAAAATTTCCAAAAATCACATATTCATAATTAGAATCAGCAATAAACGAATTGCTGACTTGTGACCAGTTTAATGAATCAGCAATGACTGAATTTTCGTATATGTGGGCACTATTAGGCAAAGGATCGCTCGTTAAGCTATTTTGAGGCAGAATTGAAAACCGCGCTCCAACCTTATTCGTTGCCCAATTTATCGGATAATAAATTCCTTCTGTAGCCCATGAAATCTTGAAACTGACATAATAAGTTTGCCCAATAGTAAGAGGTTGAAGAAGATGAGTTCCCATGAATTCTCTATAGTTTTCACTTCCACCAGCTGGATTTCCATATGTATAAAAGCCACCGTATGCATTCCCTGATGAGGGATATTGATTTCCAAATCCATTTGAGGGCACATCAAATAAACCTAATGTATCGTCCACACAGGAATGGAAATAGTTAGGCGATCCTCGCATACTCATCCATCCCGCCGCATTTTCGACTAAACTGCCATAAATGTTATTTGGGCAATGAATGGAATCTTCAAAGTCTCCATTGGTCACTAAGTTCTGCGCTGAGGAGTTTAACGTTGAAAGAGCACACAACAAAATTATGTACAGGTTTTTCATAGCAAGATGATTTGGTTTTTCTGAAAGCTACCAAAAAATGCGCCTCCTCGTCCTTTAAAAAAGACATTGGCAATAGAGTAGAATGGCGTTTCTGAATACTTCTTGATTTGAGAAATCATTGAAACAAAAAGAATCGCTTCAACCGGTACTTACGCCGTGAAACGCTGTGAGCGATCAGGCGAAGTACCAAACAGGAATTGAAGGATGCAAGGAATGTATATAGCAGAAAACTTATAATCAGTATAGGTGTGATAAGAAAACGAAAAATGAATTCTTTAACGATGAAGAGGCTATTTAATACTTGCAGCAGCATAATGGTTATTAAAGATTTGTATGTAATACGCACTTAATATGTTTAAGTTACCGGTTTTAAAATTATTTTTTCAATATTGAAAGAAAATGGATTTGCGTTTTATTCAGGCACACGAACCATCCGCTCATGGATTTGCTACATTCGCGCGCCAGGCGTGTTTGGATTTACATTAATTCCATGAAGGCCGGAAGTAGATGCAATTCTCAAATCACCGTCAACATTTGTTTCAAAAATTGTAGACAAAGTGCCATGAGTATAAGATAACCTCAATTGGGGATCTCCACCTCCATCTACCACTTCCAATTTGTTGGTGGGATCATCAGACGTGGCAAAGTTTCCAATACCCACCTTCATTGCTGTTGGACCTGAACTCAGAGGATTGATAATCAGATTTCCATTTGAACGCGCTTTGAAGTCCGTATAATTGCTGGCATCATAACTTATTCGGAATTGTGGACTGTTAGCCGAGCCAAATACATCTAGCAGCCTGCTTGGAGCTGTAAAATTTCCGATGCCCACATTTCCACCAGATTTAATAATCATGCGTCCGTTTGCACCTCCTGTTTGGAAAATCATATCACCTCCGCCATTCACCGCCTCTAAATAAAAATGATTGTCCGCATTATTATAAATAGTTCCAAATTCAGTGGGTGTTCCTGAAACCATTCTAAGCAAGCGCCAGTAAGACGCAGTTGATGAGGGTGCAATCGTGCGAAACAATTCCCCAGTATTAACTGAGTATGCCGAACTTCCATCGACTTGAAGCATGGATGAAATTGTTGTATTCGTTCCAATACCTACCTTATCGGTATTTTGCAATGTCGTAGCATAGTTATTACCGCTTACTGCCTGCCACATTTGAGCTTTAACCCAGCTTATGGGCGACATTAGAATGACTGAAAGGCAAATTGCCTTTACTAAATTTTTGTTTTTCATTTTGTTTGAATTTTATTGCTTGATGAAATATCCGTGGCAAATTTTAATGCCATCAGAAACCTGCAGTAAATAAAATCCTGCTTTTAAATTAGAAACATCAATGCTTTGGCCTGTATAAATTTTTACACCGCCCCCGTGTCTCCCGAAGGGGACACGGGGGAATTCAATGCCTGTAATTCTTATCTTCCGCACATATATTTTATATGTAAGGCAAGACCATTCACGATCTCCCTGGGCAATTATACTTCTGCAAGTTCACCTGCACCAAGTGGCTTCCATTGTTTGAAGTTACCAAATCTTATGACCAGGTTTATAAATGGTTTGAAATCATAACAGTTAAAGGATTTCAGGTGTGCGCTTTTGTCATTATGCCCAACCACCTGCATTTTATCCTGGCTACACCACTTGATCACCCAAGGTTAAATACATTGATCAGCAATGGAAAAAGATTCATGGCATATGGAATAGTTGCCAGGTTGCGTCAATACGACAATTACCAATTACTGGATCAATTAAGCAATGCAGTCACCACCAGTGATCGAAAGCGTGGAAAACTGCACCAGGTGTTCCGGAATTCCTTTGATGCAAAACCTGTGAGAGATAGGAAAATGCTGCATCAAAAGATTAATTACATTCATCACAATCCTGTAAGAGGAAAATGGAATCTCGCTAGCGACTTTACACTGTACCAGTGTAAGCCCTGCCTTTTATGAGTATCAAAGACAGTGTAAATTTCCTTTGGTTCATTATGGTGAAATCATAGAAGGCTTTTGACAACTTATTAAATTGCTTTTTGTCGTTGAATCCCCCGTGTCCCCTTCGGTAGACACGGGGGCGGTCTAATTTACCTAATTCTGTTTGCCTGATACAGATGTGAGATGTAATCTTACCTCTTCCATCCTCCTTTATCTAAAGGTACAGATGCGGGCAACATCGTTTCATGTGCAGGACATTTTTTACTTTCGTTTGTCCTTATCAATGTTCCATGCAACGCTTCGCACTTTTCTTTCTATTGCTGCTTCCGAGTTTTGTAGAGGCACAATCACAACAGCTCTTTCGCGACATCAGCTATAAGGAAGCCCTGGAAAAATCTTCAATGGAATCGAAACCTGTTTTCCTGATGTGCTATACTTCGTGGTGTGGCCATTGCAAGAAAATGAAGGAAGAAGTGTTTATTGACAGCTCATTGATTGCCTATTACAACGCCAATTTTATCTGCATAAAAATTGACATGGAAGCCGGCGAAGGCATTGACCTTTACAAGAAGTTTGCAGTTAAAATGTATCCGACTTTTATTTTTCTTGATAAGAATGGAACTACGTTATATCGCCTGATGGGCGAATTCAAACCGGCTGAATTCATAGACCAGGGGAAAAGTGCATTGACCGTTGAAAAACAATTGCCTTACCTGCAAAAGCAGTTTGATGATGATGTGTCCAATCCTGATAAGTGTTATGCTTACCTGATGGCTTTGCGGCGCGGCGCGATGGATTATACTGCAGTTGCATCAAAATATTTCGCCACAAAAAAAGATTCGGATTTATTGAATGAAATTAACTGGAAGATCATTGCGAACGGAGTTAGCGACATCAACTCATCGCAATTTCAATTTGTGCTGACGCATCAGAAAGAATTTTCAGCCATTGCTTCTCCTGGAAGAGTGCAGCGCAAAATCAGTAACATCGTTACAGAAACACTTGCACCAATGGTAGAAGCAAAAGATACAGCAAGTTATTTCCGCAAACGTCCTTCGGCTGCTGCCATTCATAATTTCAAGGTTGATTCAGTGCTGTTCCTCTACGACAAAGAGATTTATGAGCATACGTTCAACTGGAATGGTTATAAAAATGTCTGTTTATCCGGTGCAAAAAATTTCGCCTGGAACGATTATCACCAGTTGCATGATATGGCCGATGTATTTTACAAAAACATAGAAGATATGACGGCGCTCAGTCAGGCCGCCCTGTGGGCACAGCATGCAACAGTTTTAAACCCTGAATATTCCACTTTTATAGTGAGTGCGCGCCTCTTTCAAAAAACCGGAGATAAAACCAATGCCATCAGCATGGCGCAGCAGGGTAAAGAT